>CAKKPH010000088.1 GCA_919901585.1 Thermodesulfovibrionales bacterium
CACGACTTTAAACTGCTGATCATATTTCTTTTCCAGAGCATCGAGTTTGCGCGCTAGTTCTGCATTGGAGGCAAGCATTTGTCTAAGTCTGACAAATGCCCTCATGATTTCTATATTAACCTTTACCGCTCGTTCGCTGTTCAGGACAGATGAAAGCATTGCCACACCTTGTTCGGTAAAGGCATAGGGAAGATAACGGCGGCCACCCCACCGACTTGAGGCACCAAATTGGAACCTCAAGTTCTCAAACTCTTTTCTATTGAGTTGAATCATAAAATCTGATGGGAAACGGTCAATATTCCTTTTAACAGCCCTCACCAACATTTTTGTTTCCACTCCGTAAAGCTCTGCAATATCGGCATCTAACATCACCTTTTCGCCTCGAATCAGCAGAATCTTCTTCTCAATAATCTCAACTGGTATAATCGCCTTCATTTTTTCTCCAAACTTGAGGTGCCACATTGTGACCTCAAGATATCACAATGTGTAATATGTTCAATATCGTGATTTGCAGGTGCAGACACCATAATTGCCTCTTTCCCACCCTCTATCGGTTTGCCGGCGCCGGCAAAGTGATGGGAAGGTTCACTTACTTTCTTCAGGTCTTCAAAAGAAGAGTTTCCCATTGGCACTGAATTTTTATCTGACATGCCACCTCCTAAAATAAGGCGTCAACAATATTATGAATTCATCCCTCATATCGTTTTAAAATCTATCCCTTTTCCCATTTGTAACATCTGTCCAAAAAAACTTGTTTTGGACAGATGTGTGCCACGACATAAAATCATTATTGGTATGAGTATAATAGATGCATACTTAGGTTACAACGATTTAAATTTTCACATGATATCCAATCGCCCTTCTTATCAGCCTGAGGGCGTAATCCTCAACTTCTATAACAGCCCTTTCAGGTGCAGGCAGTATGAGCAGGACCCCATACCATCTGTTTTCGAGCTCCCTGAGCCGCTCATCGCTTATGCCCCTTATAAGCCTCTCGTCTATTACAACAAGACCGGTATCAGGCTCACTCAGGAGGCTCCTGAGTTTAGGCTCCGCCTCATCCTGCGTAATGACATTCTGGACAACACCTGCAAGGCTGAACCCGTATTCAGCATCATGAGGGGTCAGAAAGACAATTTTTTTCAATGCAGCAACTCCCTTTCAACAGTCTCGCTATCAAGCCCGCTACCATAAAACAGAATGCCGAGATTAACAGTCTCTATATAGCAGCTCCATAAATAGTTCAGGATATTGCCTGTGTTCAGGGGATCCTTTACAGTCCTTTCGAGCAATAAAGTCAGCCAATTTAACAGAGAGTTTTCGAGACTGACCGCGCTGAAAGCCTCTCCTCTTTTTTTGGTCATCTGAGAAACGAGCAATTCGAGGCCGGAGACCCTCTGCTCCCTGAAGATCCTCATAAGTCTATCTTCCCTGATATTGCCGCCATGAACAAAAACAGGCTCATCCTGCACCTTCCATCTTATATGCTTAAATAGGTTAGTGATATTCCTGATGTCTATGAGGTTTGCAAAGAAAACCCTTATCACCGGGTTGCGTACGCCTTTTACAGAGTACTCCATGAAATTGTCCCTTAAGCCCTGTTCAAAGCCCATTAAGCCATGCTCTCTGTATGATTCCTTAAGGCCTGCGAATTCAGAAGAGAGCGTTAAAAAAACGTTCTCTATACCCTCAACACACGACAGGAGGGTTTGGCATTCTCTTAGCATTTTTTTTAAGTCCTTAGAAATTATGCTGTACTCAAGAAGAGGCTCTATATCTCTGTATTCGTATATCTTATACCTCAGGCAAAGGGTTATGGTCCTGATCTCATTGTAGAGGAAAACCAGCGAATATAAATTACGAACATGGCTGTTCATCTGAAAATAGACCCATCTGTACTCGCTGAGAAGATGAGCCCAGGCACCTTCAGCAGATTTATTCGAGATCAGATATCTGAAACCTGCCTTCCTGCTCCTAAGCCTCGAAAGCAGATAATCTGTCGGATAGAACCTGTCTTCTTTATGTTCGAGAAGCTCCATCATGTCGATCTTATTATGTTTATGAGGTCTTCAGCCCTTCTGTTGCCTCTGTCTTGGAGAGGGTTGCCTGCAACTGAACTCTCACATCTTCCATCATCTCAGGAAGTAGCTCTGCCCACGCCTTATCCAGCCTTTTATCAAGGGTATTCCGGACACTGACCCTGCCATTGCCGGCGATTACCTCAAGCCCGCCGGCGATATTGCTGTCAACGGTTATTATCGCTTCAGGAAAATACTCCTTTGCAAGACGTTCGTCTTGAGGGTTGACCCGGACTACCTCCCATATGCGTAATGGAAGCTCCTGCAGAAGCGAAGAAAATAGATCGTTGTATCTTTCATCTCTCAGGGTACTGATCAGATACATTGCGAGACGCTTCATGCGCTCGGACAATTGAGCCTCTGCACAGAGCCTTATAGCCTTTGCTTCTTTTTCTGCCTTAAGAAGCATTGAATCTGTTGCAGCAGCCGTTTCAGAATGCAGTATCCTTGCGTATCCTGTCCTCAGGTCAGCGAGCTTTGCCTCTTTTTCGTTCCTGATCTTTTTGACCTCTGCCTCTGCATTGCGACGGATCTCGTTGATCTTTTCCTCGCCCTCTCTTAGTATGGCGTCTATTAGTTCTCTGTAGCCCATCACTATTTGACGCCGAACAGGATCATAGCCGCTACAACAAAACCGAGTATTACCATTGTCTCCGGGATTGCGAGCAGTACAATGACAGTTCCGCTCAGTTCGGGCTTCTCAGCAAGAGCGCCTGCACCGGCGGAACCGATTCTCGATTGTGCCCAGGCTGTTGCGAGAGCAGTAACCCCTATTGCTAACGCTGCAGCAAATGCTATCAGGACTTTTTCCATAATCCTTCCCTCCTCTCTGTTTTGTGGCAATTGATTACAGGATCATATCTGTACCTATTTCTTAATCGGCTCAAAGCGCCTGCCTCCGGGCTCTATAAATTTAGTAAAAAACTCGACATAGTGAAGCCTGATCGAATGGATTGCAGGCGAGAAGACGCCGAGGATAATATTGAGGGTATGGAGCAGGACTGCAACCGTTATCCCGATCACAATATTCCCTGTCATGCCGGCAAGACGGTTCGCAACGAATGCAAGGAGGACAGATGTCAGCCCTATCGCCATTATCCTCGCATAAGAGATTATATTGCCGATGCTCTTAAGCAGTTCGAGCGGAGCAAGCAGGCCGCCTGTAAAAAGCAAAAGAGGCGTCAGCACAAGTATTGTGATAATAACAGGCCTTGTGAGCAGTGCCGGGAAGATATCAAAAAGCGCAGCAACGAGGAGCAATATGCAGATGACTATAATCAGGTTCAGGAACCTGTAGAGCGCCTCTTTCTTCATCCTCCTCTTCAAGGTCGTTATGAACCCGAGGAAAAGACCAAGGATGACATGTACAACGCCGACTGTCAGCGCAAAGGACAGCATCGGGATGACTGCAGTGCGTCTTTCAATGCAGATTGGTTCAAGCCCAAAAAACGAATGGCCGAGATCACCGAAGAACTCACCATAGAGGACACCAAAGAAAAATGCGTAGAAAGACGATACAAAGAGTATCTGAAAGGCATTTTTAACATTCTTTGCCTTTGAATACCTCTTCATCATGAAAAGCGAGAGGGCAAATAGTATGATTGCATAACCTGCATCACCGAGTATCATGCCGAAAAACACAGGAAAGAATATCCCTATAAAGGGTGTAGGGTCCATGGATGAATATCTCGGCAGGGGGAGGAGCTTTACAAACAGCTCGAACGGCTCGAAATACGGAGGGTTCTTTATAACCACAGGCACCCTTTCGAGGTCCTCCTCCCTTATCGCTTTCTCCTGAACCACGACCTTACCGCCGAATCTCTTTTCGACAATCTCCCCGGCCTTTTTAAAAGCATCAGAGGGCATCCAACCGTAAATAAAAAAACAACTTCCGGATTCGAACACAGAGGCGCTCGCCTTAAGCAGGGAGAGCCTCCCATTCACCCATTGAATGACCTGCATATAAATAGGCACCCACCTGCAGGTGAATTTTTCGAGCTCACTGTTTATCTCTGAAATCTCCTGAGATATTACAGAGACCCTCACAATGAGATATTTTATTTTTTCCGGAAAAGCAAGGCTGCTGAATGATGGAGGGAAGGAAAGCTCAGGGATACGTTCATCACTCAAGGCCTTCTTTATCCTTTCATTAAAAGACTTTTCAGTAGTTATCAGGGCAACGATCGTCCCGTCAGAAGATGTAGAGGTCGTCAGCTCGAACCTCCCGCCTGTGAGAGATGCGAGAAGCCTCCTGAGCGCGTCTATTTTGGCCGGCTCTTTTATTGTAAGTCCAATAAATTCGAGGTCAGGTGTCCTCTCAACCTCCTTAAAAAGGCCTTCTATTGTGCTGAGGAACTGGGAATAGCGGTTGAATTCATCAAACTCTTTCCGGAGGAGCTCCCTCCTCTCATACAAACCCCTGCAGGCCTCAGAATGCCTCCGGACACTCTTTGCGATCAGATCGATAACAGCCAAGGGCTCTATATAGCTCGTTCTCACCTCTATCTGCGGCAGATACGAAAGGAGCTCGTTTATCTTTGCCAATAAATTCTCGAGGAAAAGCCGCTCGGAGAGTTCCTTTTCGTCCGGCAGCATAGACCTTATGAATGCCTCGTCGGCCTTTGATATAAAGCCCCTTACCTCAGGCTCTAAATGGAACATGCCTGATTCCTGGAGCAAGGCAAGCAGATCACTGCGCATCGCCTTAGGCCCTGCTATCTCGACCTTTGACATCCTGACTATCATCCTGCCGCCATGCCCGGGCCTATTTAAGCACAGGCAATATCTTTCTGATATGCCTCGTTAAAATCTCTTTAAGTTCCTCATCACTTACGTTCTTAAGTCCCAATGAAAACAAATCAGCCTCTGAGATAATCTCAGAGGCCCTCATTTCAGCATCAGATTTTGCTTCCTCTATAGCCCTCTTAAGGCTGGCCTTAAGCCCTGTCTCCTCTCGCATAGCCTCATCTTCTGCTTCCTCCCTTGCTTTCTCAAGAAGTTCATCAGTCCTCTCCTTCTCAAGGCTTATCCTCTTATGTATATCCCCCTCAACCTCAATAACCCTGCAGAGTATATCTTTCTCCATATCTCAATTGTATCAGAAAACAGTATTTCTGCTAACAGGTATGCCGTTTACAAAAACAGCCTCCACGTTAAGGCCATTCAGGATAATGAAGTCTGCCCTCAGCCCCTCTTGCAGCTCTCCTGTAACAGAAGCTGAAAGTATCTGTTTTATTGAGAGGCCTGCCTTCTCAAAAAAAAGGAGTTCCTTCAGATATGAAGTCCCATAAGGCAAAAACAACGCGCCTGAATCACTTCCTGAGAATAGACATACGCCTAAGTCCTTTGCCCTGCTCATGGCTGAGAGATGCCTCTCAGTCATTATATCGATATTCTTCCTTGCCTCACTGCTGACAGAATTAAGAGATAAGCTCGAAAGCGCATTTAGTGTCGGGATAAGCGATGCCCTTTTGTCTTTCATTAATGCGAGGGTATCTTCAGACACACAAAACCCGTGCACGATGGACGAGGCGCCTGCCTCGACAGCATCCCTGATCGCAACATCGCCGTTAGCATGGCAGAAAACAGGAAACCCGCTGTCGGTTGCGTAACTGATAATCTCCCTTATCTCCTCCCTTGTGAACCCTCCGTTTGATATCAGTCCGGATTCAGGCATAAATACGCCTGAGTTTATTACCTTAATGTAATCAACGCTCAATCCCTTTAACTGCTCGATAGTCTTGAACGCCTCCCTTGCATCATCTGCAGTCATACCGATGAAACGTCCATAACCGCCTTTTTTGTAAATCGCATAGCCCGAAGTCTTAACCTTTACCCTGCTGCCTATGGTGCTTTTGATCCTCTGCCCTGACAAGTCTCTATCCATAAAAGAATCCTCACTCAGATGTTGATTACCTTGCATATCAAGACGAGATATGACATCTTAATATCATGTCGATCTTATTATGTTTATGAGGTCTTCAGCCCTTCCTGTTCTCTCTGTTTTGGACAGGTCTGAGTCAATTTAAGATTTCAGATAACCCTGTCCGATACCTCTGCATACAGCCTCAGTTTTTCCATCATTTTTGCAAAGTTCTTTGGTGTCAGCGACTGAGGCCCGTCCGATGTCGCATTTTCAGGGTCAGGATGCACCTCTATCATAAGCCCGTCTGCACCTGCTGCAATTGCTGCGAAGGCCATAGGCGCCACATACTTGTAGTTTCCAGTGCCGTGCGAAGGATCAACGATGACAGGCAGATGTGTCTTTGACTTTAAGACCGGTATCGCAGAAAGGTCGAGGGTGTTCCTTGTTGCCGTCTCGAATGTGCGTATCCCCCTTTCGCATAGTATCACCGCCTGGTTGCCCTCGCTAAGGATGTACTCGGCGCTCATGAGCAGTTCCTGTATAGTCATAGACATTCCCCTTTTTAAGAGAACGGGTTTGTTGAGCTGGCCTACTTTTTTCAGAAGCTCAAAGTTCTGGGCATTCCTCGTGCCTATCTGGAGTATGTCCGCATAACCGGCAACGAGGTCGGCCGTTTCAGGATTAACAACCTCTGTGACTATCGGAAGGCCTGTTGCCTCTCTTGCCTTTGCGAGGATCTTAAGGCCTTCCTCCTTCATGCCCTGAAAGGCATAGGGTGAAGTCCTCGGCTTGAATGCGCCCCCGCGCAGGATATTTGCGCCTGCATCTTTCACTGCCTTTGCGGTCGCGATTATCTGTTCTTCGCTCTCAACAGCGCAAGGGCCTGCCATAACAGATATCTTTTTCCCCCCGATGCTGACAGTATCGCTAATTTTTATGATGCTCTGCTCCTTCTTTACCTCTCTTGATGTGAGTTTGTAAGGTTTAAGTATTGGCACGACGTTCTCGACTCCGTGCATAGACTCTATCGAACTCAGCACCAGCTTACCCCTCTCGTCACCAATCGCACCGATAACGTATCTCGTTGTCCCGTGAATGACGTGGGGCTTGTAGCCGAGTTCCCTTATGCGCTTTAGCACCTCCTCCCGGTCATGCTTGGTTGCATCAGTCTTCATTACAATTATCATTGTCTCTCTCCTCTCCTTATAGATTTCAAAATAAAAAAGGCCGGCGATCTTGCCCGGCCCTCATATTATTCGCTAAAAAAAACAAATAGACCGGGATAACTTCCGTCCGCCCCGGTCTCTGATTAATCTAAAAAGTTTTTTAAATTAACCCCTGCCGCAGGCAGACTTCCTAAAACACCAGCAGCAGAAGTAATGAACTGATCTATTGCATCTCATGTTGATATTATTAACCTATTATTATTAATAAAGTCAAGCCGGCCTATTAAAAAAATTGTTTATTCCATAATTATGTTTATATTGACGGCATGTCTCTGTTAATATATGACGTTTTTCCCATATCTTCAAGGGGATTTCCTTATGAAAGAACAACTTGATGCGCTTTTAGAAAGCTATAAGTCCAAAGGGGGCAATCTTGTCTCCCTCCTGCAAGACATTCAG
>CAKKPH010000089.1 GCA_919901585.1 Thermodesulfovibrionales bacterium
CGCTTGGTGTTTTGGACGTGGAAACACTCAGTGCAACAACTTCGCTGGGGACCTATAAGCTCGAGAATGCTGTGGCGCATCTGCCGGAACTCCCTGACAACAATATCACGAAACCAAATCACCGATTCATCGTCAGGAAAGCTGCGAGACAGGTGAGATACGATGCGGTAGGATAATACCTGATGTGGCATTGCGGCAAAGTTCTCCCTCCCAGGAGCGGCAGGGCATCTGTAGGACCCGGAATGTACCGTTTGCTCAGTTCTCGGAGGACAGGTTCTTGGAGAAGCATAAAAAATCTCGGCACTATCCGGTTCACGGTATTGCTGATCATGAATGGAGGTATAAAAAGATGTGGTGGTTAAGAAGCCCGATGGTGGGGAATATGGAATTTTCACTGGTACTGTTCACAGTCCTTTCGCAGATGGCGGTAGGCGTGGTGGTCTTCCTCCTTTTCACAAGACTCACACGAAAAGAAGAAGCGGTTACTGCTGATTTTACGACCCTTACACAACAGGTCGTCTTTATTTCGCTTGCATTGATTATTGTGGGGGGACTCGCGTCTTTAGCACATTTGGGTCAGATAGCACGGGCTTACAGAGCCCTCTTCCTCAACCTGTCCTCATGGATGGGAAAGGAAGCACTCTTTCTCGGTCTCTTTTCCCTATCACTCGTTGTTTATGCGGGGCGCCTCATGAGAGGAGGCAGTCCGAACGTCGGTCTGGAGTTCGTTGCTGCGGTCACCGGAATCCTCGGCATACTATCGAGCTCCTTAGTATACGCTGTTCTCAACTCAGTTCCCTCATGGAATAACGTCTTCAGCATACTCTTCTTCATACTGACCTTTGTCCTAACAGGCGCCTCCCTCTTCGGAACGATCATTGCATACAAATTAAGCTCTGGTCAGGATGGAGTAAAGAGCCTTGCTCAAAATTACATGAAATCCTTTGCGGCCCTTCTCATGCCGGTTCTCATTGCCGCCATGCTCGTTACCTTCGGCTATATCTTCTACCTTGGAAGCAGGGGACCTGAAGCAACATCGAGCATGAATTCCATGCTCGGGAACTTTTTTTTCTGGTTAAGGGTAATTGTCGGATTTCTCGGACCTATTTTTCTGATTGCCGCCTTGAAGAAGCTCATTAAGAGTGGAGAGACAGCCAAGGCAGCATCATATGTTTACGGGGTTTTCATCCTCCTGCTGGCTGGGGAGGTGTTGGGGAGGATTTTATTTTTCAGTTCTTCCGTAATGCATACAATAGGGGGAAACGGTACTCCGTATTAGCACTGGCTCTCGAGGCCATCAAAATCAAGGGAGGTTCATATGGCAGATACAGAAAAACAGGTTAAGGGCGGAAGCATCCAGACAATAAACAAAGATGCAAAGACATTGCAGGTGAAATCTGATTCGGGCGAGATCGTTCTGGGAGTTGATAATGACACGACAATAACAGTGAACAGCTATTACCGAAAGATTGACGATCTCTCCTCGGGTCAAAAAGTTAAGAAGATTTACTATGCAGAGAAAAACGGTAAAAAATTGGCTACCATCATTCATGTGATCGATGAAAAATTGTTGGAGATCCAGAAATTGAAGAAAGGGCCTGCTCAAAAAGAAGAAAGGAAACCCGCCATTTAATACGACATAGAGAAAGGCGCGCCTACTGCAGCTCCAACTGAAGAACACCAGACATGGTTGAAAATGCAACCATGTCTGGTGGAAGAATTAAAAAGAGGCAGAAAATTAGTAATTAATCATCAAATGTTCCTGATAAGCCTTAGAAGGTGGTCCAGAGTTATATGTTTGCGCTCAACCGGAAGCTTTGTGAATTCGCTGAACTTTAAGATTTTCCCCTCGTCTATAGGGATTATCCCTGTATCTAAGACGACTATCCGTTTGAAAGAGCCGAACATTGATTTAAAATCGAAGTTGAAGTCTTTTGCCCCCTGTGTAAACATCTCTTCCCAATGATTAACCCACCCGGCTGACAGGAAAAAAGTCTTTGCCTCAGAGTCAAGCCGCTGAATCTCTTCAGCGCCTATCATTGCTTCAAGACAGTTGGAAGCCCCGATCCTCCTGGCGCCATACCTCTCCATTATTTCGCCGATCTCCGGATGGCAGCAGCCATAGAGCACCTTAAGTTCGATCTGATTATTGCTGTTTTCTTCGAGAGCATCGACCAGTTTAGCCTTGAGCTTGTCGAAGTTTACGTGCAGCACTGCATCGAGGAAGACAATGTTCCGGTCGAGTTTTTTCTCTTCCATAAGGTATTCAAGCTCTTCCTTGAATATCCCGCAACTTATAAAGATGTTCGTTTTTTCTTTCATTTTCATAACCGTGAGAATTCTTGACCTATAATCTATTATAATATATCATAGGTTTAATAGATTATTTAATAGTAACGAGGCTTAGAAAAAGAGATGTCAATTATTAAGTCTGCCCCTTTATATGTTAAGGATAACCCCCTCCAGATGAAGGACCTTTATGAAAGCATTCTTGATGGACTAACCTGCGGTGTCTGGGTCTCTGACGAACAGGACATTATCTTTTACGCGAACAAGGGTATGGAGATGATCGCGGGGGTAACCCAGCAGAAGCTTATAGGATCCAATGTCCTGCATGATTCAGCAAAGAGCACAATAAAATGTTTCGCAGAGCATTATATAGAGGCAAAGGAAACCTCAAATCCTGTTTACTATTCAGAAATCCCGGTTACAACCCCTGCGGGGAAACACACTTATCAATCAGGATGGCTAATCCCTACTATGAAGAACGGATTTTTTGAAGGCATGATCTGCACGGTCGAAGACATTACAAACCAAAAGCAGACGAGGAGGGCCTTGCGCGAGAGCGAGGCGAAATACGGGCAGCTTGTCGAAAACGCCAACAGCATCATCCTGCAGATGGATCCAAAGGGTAACATAACGTTCTTAAACAGGTTTGCCATGGAGTTCTTCGATTTTAAAGAGGACGAGATAATCGGCAGGAATGTGATAGGGACAATCGTCCCTGAAACAGAGAGATTTGTTAACGGCGTCGAGCAGATGCTTAAGGATATCGAGAGCCATCCTGAACGGTACACAAGCAGGGAATATCAGAACATCCGCAAAAACGGAGAACAGCTTTGGATTGCATGGACAAATAAGGCCTTTCTGGACGAAAACGGACATGTTAAAGAGATCCTCTGTATCGGTAATGAGACGACCAAGTGCAGGTCTAATGTGGAGGAGTTGAAGAAATGCCGCATCAGTCTTGAGAAGGTAGTCAGGAAACGCACTGCTGAACTGAAAAAGGCAAATGAAGACCTTAGGCAGGAGATCCACGAGCGTCAGTGGGTAGAAAAAATTCTGAGGAGTTCAGAGGAAAAATACCGGCTTGTCGCAGAAAATGCAAGTGGCGGCATCGTTATATCACAGGACGGTTTTTTTAAATATGCAAACCCAAAGGCAGTTAAGATTATGGGATATCCTAAAGAGGAACTCCTCTCCAGACCCTTCATTGAATTTATCCACCCCGACGACAGGGATGTTGTAATGGAAAAGTTTATAAAGAGACTGCAGGGCGACCTTTTACCCACGGTCTATAGCTGCAGGATTATTGACAAGGATAAGAATATAAAGTGGATCGAGATAAACGCAAACCTAATAACCTGGATGGGGAGACTCGCCACCCTGACTTTTTTCAACAATATAACCGAGCGCAAGATGACAGAGGAGAGATTGCGGCTCCTCGAGTCAGCAATTCAGCAGGCGAACGACTCGATCATCATAACGACCGCAGGCTATAATCCGTCCGGTTCTAAGGTAGTATTTGTAAACCCCGCATTTTCGAGGATGACAGGCTATTCAGATGAGGAGGTTATGGCCAACCCTTCTCTAATACAGCAGGCTACAATAATCGAACGCTCTGAAGCGACCGACAGAGAGACTTTTTGCGTAGAGACAATTGACTTCCATAAGGATGGTTCTCAGTTTAACCTTGAGTGGCAGATCGCGCCTGTGAGGGATGAGAAGGGAAAGGTCAAGCACTTCATAATCATACAGAGGGATATCACCGAGCGCAAGAAGGCTGAGGAAGACGTCAATGCATATCAGGAGCAACTCCGTTCTCTCGCATCCGAACTGCTCTTGGCTGAGGAAAAAGAGCGGCGGCGTATTGCAACAAACCTCCATGATCATATAGGTCAAACTCTTGCTATTACCAAGATAAAATTGGGCCAGCTCCAGGACTCGCTTTACCCTATGGCGTCTCATAATGGTCTTATCGGTGACATCCGGACGCTTATTGAACGAACAATCAAGTATACGAAAACCCTGACCTTTGAGCTGAGCCCTCCTATCCTCTATGAACTCGGCTTTGAGGCAACGATAGAGTGGCTCTGTGAGCAGGTACAAAAACAACATAATATCCTCTTTTTCTTTGAAAATGACGGGAACCCAAAACCCCTTGACAACGATGTCAGTATCCTTATGTTCCAGGCGGTGCGGGAACTATTCATAAACATTGTTAAGCATGCCCATGCAAACAAAGTCATGGTGAAGATTGTGAGAGACGGTAAAACGATGCAGATCACTGTAGAAGATGACGGCGATGGCTTCGACTTATCAAAGATTGAGAGAACCACCTTCGGATTGTTCAGTATACATGAAAGGCTAAAACATTTCGGAGGCACCTTCGCGATAGATTCGGAGCCGGGACGCGGAACTCGCGTTACCCTGACATCGCCGATTAGATTTGACCGGTATGACCGATAAATGGATATAAGAGTTCTGCTTGTCGATGACCATAAGATTGTTCGTGACGGCCTTCGCACGCTGCTTGAAAAGCACCCTGAGATAAAGGTAGTAGCAGAGGCTGAGGACGGCAGATCGGCTGTTCAATTAGCAAAGAAGTTGCTGCCGCAGATAGTCATTATAGATATCGCGATGCCTGACCTGAACGGCATTGAGGCTACCCGGCAGATCATTGCAGACCACCCTGATGTCAAGGTAATCGCCCTCTCAATGCATTCTGACAGGAGGTTTGTATCCGAAATGCTCAAGGCCGGGGCGCAAGCCTATCTGCTGAAGGATTGTGCCTTTGAGGAGCTGGTAACAGCAATTCGCACTGTTATGTCTAACAAGATCTACCTGAGCCCGGGCATAGCAGGTATTGTTATCGAGAGTTTTGTTAAGCATTCTGCAAAGGCAGAGTCATCTGTCTTCTCTGTCTTGTCGGACAGGGAAAGGGAAGTGCTTCAACTCATGGCTGAGGGCAATACGACCAAAGAAATAGCCTCCTTCCTCAATGTAAGCATAAAGACAGTCGAAACACACCGCGTCAATATAATGACTAAACTGGATATACACAGCGTGGCTGAACTCACTAAATACGCGATACGTGAGGGGCTCACCTCTCTTTGATCTCAATTCCTGGATGAGCCTGTTTTTTAAACATTAAAGGCTTCTTGTTTGTTCCCTCCCAGTTTTTTTCAAGTCATAAGCTACCGGTCTGCTGCTAAGGTTTTTTTAATCCTTAAATCAGGGGAATCCCGATTGTGCTCCCGCATGGGTTGATGTCATGATGACTACAATGAATCTGCGATTAATTGCCGGACCAAAAGAGCTTGAGAAAACCCGTTTGAAAGAGTCTGTATTGTTTCGTCCGGACATTTAACTCAGTAAAAACTAATTCAGTGAAGGAGAAGAAATGACACCAAAGGAAAGAGTCTTAAAGTTGTTGAAAGGTGAAAAGGTAGACCGTCCTCCGATTTTCAGCGGCATGGGGAATGTTGTCAAGCCTGTGCTTGACAAGTACGGAATAGTCTTTTCGAGAGTTCATAGGGACCCTGAGCTGATGGCAAAGGCAGCAATAGGCATGTATCGCGAGTTCGGTTATGAATGCGCCGTTGTTCCATTCGACCTCGGGGTTGAAGCAGAGGCTTTAGGGGCGAAGATGAATTTTTATGATGAGGTCGAAGGCCTGCTTTATCCGACTATCAAGGAGAAGTGTATTGTAGATGCTGATGATATTCATATACCTAAAGATTTAGCTCATACAGGGAGGATACCTGTAGTAACGGCTGCCATAAAGGCGCTCCGCAGGGAGCTGGGTGATGAGGTAGCGATAGGCACATATATCCTCGGACCCTTTACCCTTGCAGGGCAGGTGAAAGAGCTTGATGTTCTCTTTGAAGAGTCCTTTATCGAACCAGAGAAAGTCAGTAAGATACTCGAAAAACTTTCTGATTACATAGTCCAGATCTTTAAGATATACAGAGATGCCGGGGCAGATTATTTCACTTTACGGGAGATGGGCGGGACTTCAGATGTATTAAGCCCTAAGAGCTTCAAAAGCCTTATTAAGCCCCACCTTATCAGGGTCCACTCTGAAATGCCGCGTCCAAGCATACTGCATATATGCGGTGACACAAACTCGATTATAACGGACATGGCTGAATGCGGCGCCGACGCGCTAAGCGTTGACCATAAAAACTGCATTGCAGACTCGAGGCAGAAACTCGGGCCCAAGGCAATTATACTCGGAAATTTTGATCCAATAAAAATTCTTCATAAAGGCAACGCAAGGGATGTCGGCCCCGCAGTTATAGAATCCCTGAAGGGAGGCGCTAACGCTGTATGGCCTGGTTGCGATATATGGCCTGAGGTTCCCAGGGAAAATATGGAAGCCTTCATGGCGGCTCTCAAGGCTGTATAGCAAGGTCGGAGGGTGATGTAATGAAACTCATACAGATAGCAGGGTGGCTCGGCTCAGGCAAGACTACTCTCATCATAGCACTCGGCAAAGGTCTCTCAGAGATGGGGACCAGGGTTGCTATACTTGTCAATGATATAGGCGCAGTCCCTGTTGACGGGAAGGTCATTCAGGAATATGGCCTTACGGTGAAGGAGATAGGAGGAGGCTGTATCTGCTGCCAGGTCGCAGGCAACATGCTGAATACGCTCAGACTTCTCTCGGAAGGGCAAAACCCTGACGTCGTCATTGTCGAGCCGACAGGCGTGGCGGTGCCCAGCTCGATCAGGGACACAATCCTGACAGGTGCACGCCAGTTTGACATCTCGATGGGCCCGATCATCGTGCTTTTTGACACAACCCGTGAAGACAAGCTTCTGAACTATGAATCTCTTAAGAGGCTTGTCACGGCACAGCTAAAGGATGCGGACATTATAGCCCTGAGCAAGGCCGATATGGTGACTGACGAGGTACTGAAGCGGGCAGGAGAAGCGATGCGTCTTATCAATTCCAGGGCGCAGGTAATAAGCCTTTCGACTCACGAGGGCGATGGGCTATCAACGCTCATTCAGGCAGCACATGAAATCGTCGCAAGGGTATGAGGTGACCTTTTAAAGTGATAAATTTAAATCCATTGCATGAAGACGTGAAGGCTTATGCAGTCACGTACCATATGAGGAGAGACAACCAGATTGACAGTTCAGAACTCCGGGAATTTGCCTCTGAACTGATGAGTTCTATTGCTGCGTCATGCATCAGGCATGGTGCAAAGGTTATTGGTCATATTAAGGCATACATAGAACATGGGACCGGTTTTTTGCATTGCAACACTGTCGGGGAACCTTCTGATGTAACCGTAAAAAGCCGTGATGGAGAACCGACAAACCGTTTCAAGCTGGTCGTAAACTCGATAATTTACGGACTCACTGAAGAATCATTAAAAAAGAGTACGGAAGAGGCGATTACTGCCACCTCCGGTCTGTTTGGTTTTGACAAAGAGCTGGATAGCCAGTTCATAACAACAAGGTTAATTTAAAGGAGGAAAGAGTGAAAGCAGCTTTAGAGAAAGAATCGATAGAAGTCAGCATGCAGGAATACAGGATAGAGCGGGAACCCTTTTACCTTCCCCTTCAGGACGAGGTTGAACTGTTCGAGATCGCGTATGAAGGAAAGCTGCCGCTGATGCTGAAGGGTCCGACAGGATGCGGAAAGACAAGATTCCTCTCCTATATGGCCTTTAAGTTGGGCCTTCCGCTTATTACAGTGGCTTGCCATGAAGACCTTACCGCAAGTGATCTTGTCGGCCGC
>CAKKPH010000090.1 GCA_919901585.1 Thermodesulfovibrionales bacterium
TCTCTACAGTTTCCTCGCAACCTTTGTTCCGGTCATCTTCGTAAAGGGAGGAGTCGCACCCGATGTTTACTATGACACATCCGCCACAATCATAACACTCATACTGCTCGGAAGGCTGCTCGAGGCAAAGGCAAAAGGGAAGACCTCTGAGGCAATAAAAAAGCTTATGCGGCTGCAGCCAAGAACTGCAAAGGTCGTGAGAGGCGGGGTTGAACAGGAGATACTCATAGATGAGGTCATAGCCGGTGATATTGTTATTGTCAGGCCCGGAGAGAGGGTCCCGGTTGACGGAGAGGTCGTCGAAGGTTATTCTGCTGTTGATGAATCCATGCTCACCGGCGAAAGCCTACCTGTTGACAAAACAAAGGATGACAAGGTCTATGGCGGAACAGTCAACAGGTCAGGGAGCTTCAGGCTCAGGGCAACAAAGATCGGAAAAGAGACTGCCCTCGGCCAGATAATAAGGCTCGTTGAAGAGGCACAGGGGAGCAAGGCACCTATCCAGAGGCTCGCAGACAAGATTGCGTCCGTCTTCGTGCCTGTAGTAATAGGGATCGCTGTCGTAACATTTCTGATATGGTTCATATTCGGAAATCAACCCTCCTTTACACGTGCGTTAATGAACTTCATAGCAGTATTGATCATTGCCTGTCCATGCGCCCTCGGCCTTGCGACTCCAACAGCTATCATGGTAGGCACCGGCAAGGGGGCTGAAAAAGGCATCCTTATCAGGGATGCTGAGGCGCTCGAGCTTGCCCATAAAACAGAGGTGATTGTCCTTGACAAGACAGGCACCATCACAAAGGGAGAACCCGAAGTGACTGAGATAGTGTTGAGTTCGGAGTTCGGAGTTCGGAGTGAAGAGATTTTGAGGATTGCTGCGTCTGCTGAGAGGCTTTCTGAACACCCTTTAGGACAGGCTATTGTCAAAAAGGCTGTGGAGGATGGACTGGAGCTCACAGACCCCAAGGAGTTTATTGCTATTCATGGCGGAGGAGTAAAGGCAAGGGTCAGCCTTAAGCTATCAGCTTTCACGACTGAACACCCTGAAGACCTTACAGTCATCATAGGGAATGAGAAGTTTATGCAGGATAATGGCCTTGATATATCGCTTGTGAGGGATCATGCAGAGCGGCTATCTTCAGAGGCAAAGACGCCCGTATTC
>CAKKPH010000091.1 GCA_919901585.1 Thermodesulfovibrionales bacterium
TCTGCCAGGTCAGGTATCCGATCCCATATTCGCCTGAGATCATCTCCGCCGCTACAACCGTTACCCATGCCATGCCCATCCCTATCGCAAGCCCCATGAATATAGAAGGCAATGCCCCCGGCAGAACAATATGCCTGAAAATCTGGTGGGGTCTGGCTCCCAAACACTTAGCAGCCCTGAACAGGGAAGGATCGATCTGTTCGGCTCCTAATTTTGCGTTAAGAGCTACGGCAAAAAAGGAACCCAGGAAGGGAAGGAATATGATACTGATCTCAAGTTTTACAAAAATAAGAATCGAAATAGGTACCCAGGCAACGGGAGGTATTGGCCGTAGTGTTTCAAAGACTGGGAAAGTAAGATCCTGGAAGGTGCGGTTCCAACCTATCATCAAGCCCAGCGGCAAGCCGATTGCCGTCCCAATTAAGAACCCGGTAAACACCCGCAAGATACTAAATATAATACTTTTGTAAAACCAGGATTGTTGGATTACGCCGAATGATTCTCTGATGGTTACGATGGGGTCAGGAACCTTAAGTATGACGGTATTGCTTAATATGTACCAGCAAATCACCCCTCCGAAAAGGGATAAGATCCTTATAACGAGGCTCTTACGTCTCTCTCTTCGTGTCGTCTCCCGCTTTTTAACCGCCACTTCATCAAACACACTTAATTTTCCTTCATTCTCCTCCATAATGTATGCAAACTCCTTTCCGTAGATTTTTCAAAAACCAATTACTACTGTTTTGTTTTTAATCAAAAAAAATCCGTTTCATCCCGGTCTTCCTACGTCCAGGATGAAACGGTTCGATTTCCTGATAGCTCCTCTATGCCGGCCATTTCGCCTTAGTCGGCATCCATTCTTTTGGCTTCAACTTGACATTAGCAAAATCCTTAAGGTTGTGCCGTTTATCCTGACCGGGGCGATGCTTCACAGGGAAACCGGGCAGTTTTTCGCTTGTCCATAACCCCTGCGCTTTCAGTTCCTTGAGTGCCAGTTTATAGAACCTGTCGTCTATCCAGTCGTCTATGAACTTGTCAGGGTCTTTACTCTTTTCACTCGTCAGTACTTTAATAGATCTCCACTGACGGGCAATCCCTTTGAGATGTTCTTTGGTATTCGCGGTCACTCTTCCATCCGGAGTATTCATCTCCATGGTCATTCTAACAACTGACTGAGGAAACTCGGGAATATCACTCCATGAATGATATGCGGCAAGATCGATGTCATTGACCCACATATCACGTGCCTCTTCCTCGGCTTTCAGATATGCGACCATAATATCCGGACGATCGCGCAGCCATGTGAAAATCATTAGTGTTGTGTTCATTGTCGTCCAGTTATGGGGAACCTTCACGGGATAATATTTACTGCAGGTACACTTCATCTCCAGTCCCGTGATAAGCCTGTGTCCTATCCCGAGGTATTCGATATAGGATGGGTAGGGTTCCCATGTAACACACGCATCAATATTCTTTGCTCTCATGTGGGTTACCTGTAGTTCGGTAGACTGATCAAGCAGCCTGGGCTTTATCTTAAACTCATCAATAATGTCCAGAGCCTGGCGATGTGAAAATGACCCCAACGGAACCCCAATTTTCGATCCGTCCAGATCCTTGGGAGATTTCACTTTACCACTATCCCAAAGGTCCTTACGAACGACCATTGCGCCATGTTCCCCTGTATCGTAACCACCGGTACACCCCGTTACGACTGGCACGGTATCCATGGCCCGCAGACCAGGGGTATCGCACATATACCCGAACATGTTTTTCTCCGCCAGCATGTTATTATTGATGAGAGGACCCGAAAGAGACCTGAACCATTCCACTTTACTTCCTTTCGGGAAATGTTTCATCCATAACTTCGCCTGCTTGTTAATGTTCGCAGTCTGACACTGGAGACAGTAAGGCTGGTAACCGATAGTTATCGTAACAGGTTCACCAACCTTGCCGAATTTTGCTTGCGGTTCGCCATACCTGGAGGCGATCTCCCAATATTCAGGTGAAAGCTTCATCTCAGCAGCATATGTCCCTTTTTTGTAAGGGAGGGGCTCCATCATTACAACTGTACTGGCAAGTCCTGTTGCGAGCGCGGCTTTCATAAAATCTCGCCTGCTTAATCCCTGCTCCTGGTATTTTTTGTACATTTTATAAATATCCTCCATACATTCACCTCCTTTCTACTATTATTTTATTTCTGGAA
>CAKKPH010000092.1 GCA_919901585.1 Thermodesulfovibrionales bacterium
AGATGACAGAGAACCGAGAGGCAATGGCAACATCATTGATAAAACTCTCAAAAGACAACCTTTCAAATCTCCATCCCCAACCCTTATATGCAGGCTTTTACTATTCTCATCCTCCTGTTGTTCAGAGGATAAGGGAGATAAGAGGTAAGTAGATAAATTATTTCTTACCGTAAGCCTTGTCGTGAGGCCCTAAGTCAATAAATTTGATGGTATCATCAGGACGTCTTTGACAATAAGCGCATTGAAACTGCCAGAAAAGTCTGGATAG
The DNA here is from genome assembly GCA_919901585.1 of Thermodesulfovibrionales bacterium. Taxonomy (GTDB): domain Bacteria; phylum Nitrospirota; class Thermodesulfovibrionia; order Thermodesulfovibrionales; family UBA9159; genus CAKKPH01. Next base: position 269 of record CAKKPH010000092.1, read on the forward strand.
ACTCCCTGAAAGGCAGAGGCTTGCAGTTATCCTGAGGGGTTATGAGGAGATGAGCTGCAGGGAGACTGCAAATATTATGGGGTGTTCAGAGGGCGCTGTAAAGGCACATTATCATAACGGCGTGTCTGTTGACTCGACCGTATGTTCGTATATAGAATAGAAGACTATGAACAAACGTTCAGGAACAGAGTCAACGGGAAAAACCCTCATTATTTTTTTCATCGCAATCGTTCCGTTCCTTTCGTCTTGTGAAAAAACTCCGACGCCGTCAGATAAAGGGGCAGCGCCGGTAGCGGTTGCCACATCAGTCCAGAAGACTGTGCCTGTTCAGCTTCGGGCCATTGGCAATGTCGAAGCTTATTCAACAGTCAGCGTAAAGTCCCAGATAGGCGGGGAGCTTGTACGCGTCCATTTTAAAGAGGGGCAGGATACGGACAAGGGTGACCTCCTTTTCACCATAGACCCCCGGCCATATGAAGCTGCGCTCAGGCAGGCGGAGGCAAACCTTGCAAAAGATATTGCACAACTCGAGAACGCCCGTGAACAAGCCCGCCGCTATGAAGAGCTTGTCAAGAAGGGTTATGTAACACAGGAACAGTACGAACAGATACGAACAAATGCTGCCGCTCTTGAGGCAACAGTCAGCGCTGACAAGGCCGTAGTCGAAAATGCGCGTCTTAATCTGAAATACTGTTATATCTATTCGCCGATATCCGGTCGTACGGGCAATCTTAACGTAAATGAGGGCAACCTCATCAAGGCCAATGCAGACAGCTCAATGGTAGTAATCAATCAGGTGCAGCCTGTCTATGTGACCTTCTTTGTGCCGGAGCAGAACCTCACAGAGATAAGAAAATATATGGCTGGAGGGAGGCTCAACGTCGAGGCTTATGCATCGAAAGAAGACAAGAACCCCGTGCAAGGTGTGCTCACATTTATTGATAATGCAGTTGACGTATCGACAGGTACGATAAAACTGAAAGGCATATTTGCGAACAAAGAAAAAAGGCTCTGGCCGGGGCAGTTCGTTGATATCAAAATTACCCTCGCAACCCTTTCAAACGCTGTGGTTGTTCCATCCGGGGCAGTCCAGACAGGGCAGCAGGGGCAGTATGTATATGTGGTCAGGGGAGATACTGCTGAACTGCGTCAAGTTACTGCCGGTAGCGACTACGATGGGATGACGGTCATCGGAAAAGGCCTGCAACCCGGCGAAACCGTTGTGACCGACGGGCAGATACGCCTCATGCCGGGCGCCAAGGTCGAGATCCGGAAGACAGGACAGCAAGGCCCAACTGTCCAGACATCTGCGCCGGACCACAACCGCAAACAGGATCTGCGCTAAAGAAAAACACCCGGCAATGAGCATTTCCGATATCTTCATAAAACGTCCGATCATGACCAGTCTCGTTATGCTTGCAGTCATGATCTTCGGAGTCTTTGCATATCACATACTTCCGGTGAACGACCTGCCGAGCATCGATTTCCCGACTATTCAGGTGACTGCAAACCTTCCGGGCGCCAGTCCTGAGACTATGGCAAGCGCTGTCGCAACGCCGTTAGAGCGCCAGTTTTCGACAATATCAGGCCTTGATTCCATGACCTCTACAAACGGACAGGGCATATCGATAATAACCCTGCAGTTTAGTCTGGAGCGAAATATTGATGCTGCTGCGCAGGACGTCCAGGCAGCGATCTCTAAGGCGGCCCGCCAACTCCCGCAGGACATGCCGAGTCCTCCTTCATATCAGAAGGTAAATCCTGCAGACTCGCCGGTCCTTTATCTGGCACTCAGTTCGCCGACCCTGCCTCTTTCGGATGTTAACGAATACGCAGATACCATTATTTCTCCACGCATCTCGATGATCAAGGGAGTCGCACAGGTACTGGTGTATGGATCACAAAAATATGCGGTGAGAGTCCAGCTTGACCCGCGGGCCCTGGCTAACCGCAGGATCGGTCTGGATGAAGTAGCTGCAGCCCTTGCAAAATGGAACGTGAACCTGCCTACAGGCGGACTGCAGGGAGACAGACAAGCCTTCACTATTCAGGCTACCGGGCAACTCTACAGGGCGGAGGCCTTTAAGCCGATGGTCGTGGTCTATCGCGACGGCTCACCGGTGCGGCTGCAGGACATTGCCAGGGTGACGGATAGCGTGGAGAATGACAAAATTGCCGCATGGTACAACGCCGGAGGCAGATCGACCCGGGCGGTTGTACTCGCAATTCAGCGCCAGCCCGGGACCAACACTATCGAGGTTGTTGACAGCATCAAGATGCAGATCCCAAGTTTCCGGAGCCAGATGCCTGCTTCCATAAAACTGAATACCCTTTTCGACCGCTCTGAATCCATCCGTGCGTCTGTGCATGACGTGAAGTTCACCCTGTTGCTTACTATCGCCCTTGTTATCCTCGTTATTTTCCTTTTTTTAAGGAATCTGTCTGCGACGATTATCCCGAGCTTAGCCTTACCGCTTTCGATCATCGGCACTTTTGCTGCGATGTATGGCCTTGGGTTCTCAGTTAATAATATCACCCTGATGGCCCTCACCCTGTCAGTAGGCTTTGTAGTCGATGATGCCATCGTCATGCTCGAAAACATCGTCCGCCACATGGAGCAGGGAGAGAAGCCGATGGATGCGGCATTCAGAGGCTCAAAGGAGATAGGGTTTACCATCATCTCTATGACGTTATCTCTTGTTGCTGTCTTCATCCCGGTCCTTTTTATGGCCGGAATGCTGGGGAGGATGCTGCACGAGTTCGCAGTGACCATTACCATTGCGATTCTCATTTCCGGAGCGGTTTCCCTGACATTGACCCCGATGCTCTCGAGCCGCTTTCTCAGGCCGGATAGAGAAGTGCAGCACGGCCGGCTGTACAATCTTATGGAGCGGTTTTTTGACGGCATGCGCAGTCTCTATGAGAATACCCTAAAGCGGGTGCTCAGTTTCCGCCGTACAACAATGGTAATGACCTTATTAATGACTGTGGCGACCGTCTGGCTCTTTATTAGCATGCCTACGGGGCTGCTGCCGTCAGACGACATCGGCGGAATCTTTGCTATCACAGAAGGGGCACAGGGAGCCTCTTTTGAAGAAATGAAGAATCACCAGCAGAAGCTTGTTGAGATCGTGTTTCAGGACCCCAATATCGAAGCCTTTATGTCGTTTGTTGGAGCAGGAGGCTCACGGGTAGCATCAAATGGCGGCTTTATGTTCCTTAAACTAAAACCCCGCACCGAGCGCAAGCTGAACGCAGACCAGATCATACAGGGTCTCAGGCCGAAGGTGATGGAAATCCCCGGCATTATGATGTTCATGCAGAACCCTCCGCCAATCAGGCTGGAGGCGACACTTGCCAAGGCCCAGTACCAGTTTGTCCTCCAGAGCCCTGATACTGAGGACCTGCATACCAATGCATCTGCGTTCGAGGAAAAGCTGCGGGGAATGCCGATGCTGCAGGACGTGACCAGCGATTTGCAGATCAAGAATCCTCAGGTGAATCTGGACATAGACCGTGACAGGGCCGCTGCCCTCGGCATCACCGCCCAGCAGATAGAGGACACTCTCTATTCTGCCTATGGCACCCGCCAGGTCTCGACCATATACTCTCCCACAAACCAATACAAGGTAATTATGGAACTCGAGCCGCAGTATCAGATGGACCCTTCAGCGCTCGGCTTGCTCTATGTCCGGGCTGACACAGGCCGGTTGGTACCGATCTCATCTCTGGCAAAGATTACCAAAGGGTTAGGCCCGTTGTCTGTGAACCACCTCGGACAGATCACCGCTGTTACTATCTCCTTCAACCTTAAGCCGGGCATGCCGCTTGGTGATGCTGTTGCCTCAATCGAGAAAGAGGCAAAGGCCCTTCCTTCTGCTATTACAACCGGTTTTCAGGGAACGGCACAGGTCTATAAGGCATCCACAAGAGGGTTGGCCATTCTCCTGATCCTCGCAATTGTAGTGATCTATATCGTGCTCGGTATTCTGTACGAGAGCTACATCCATCCCCTGACTATTCTTTCCGGTCTGCCGGCTGCCGGTTTTGGAGCACTTATCACCCTGCTTTTCTTCGGCAAGGATCTGAATCTGTACGCCTTTGTCGGCATTATCATGCTCGTGGGCATTGTGAAAAAGAACGCAATCATGATGATCGATTTCGCCCTCGATGCGCAGAGGCAGGAGGGGAAGTCGCCTCTTGACGCTATCTACCAGGGGGCGATTGTACGTTTCCGCCCGATCATGATGACCACCATGGCTGCGCTTATGGGCACATTGCCGATCGCCATCGGATTCGGTGCAGGAGCAGATTCACGCCGTTCCCTTGGCCTTGCCGTTGTCGGCGGATTGCTCGTTTCCCAACTCCTGACACTCTATATTACTCCGGTGGTTTACTACTATATGGACAGGTCACAGGAAAAGGTCTCCAGATGGTTCAGCGTACGGCGGATGAAGCACAAGGATGAAACAGTCAAGCCTGTTTGATGTGGCTTAAAGTGAATATGACCGGGGATGGAAACTTCTGCGAGAAAATCACTTGACTGTTTGTTTCAACTCGGTTATTTTTATAGTATCAAACAAAAGAGAGGATACATGATTAAAAGAGTTGCAGGGCTGTTTATTATACTTTTTGTAGTTTTTGCATTTGTTCCGGCATATTCACAGGTGTATGAATTCAAGGAGTACACTGTTTCCTTGGGTGATACCTTATGGAGCATTTCATTAAAGGAACTGATTGACCCATTCCTCTGGCCGATGATATGGAAGGAAAACCCAGAGATAAAACACCCTGATTTGATCTATCCCGGCCAGAAGATAAGAATCCCGACCTATCTCCTTCAAAAGCAGATAATACCCCAAATAAAGAAAGAGCCTGAATCTGTGAAGAAACCTGAGCTTGAAAAAACAGTTGAGCTTCCTGTTGAGGCCAAAAAAGAGGAGAAAGAAGTCACAGAGGGAACCAAGTCAGAACCAAAACAAAAAGAGGAGATTATTGAAATTGGCATGCAGGCCTCGACAGGCTATGTTGCAGATATTTTAGACAGCAAGGGAGAGATAGCCGGCTCACCTACAGAGAGGGTCTTGCTTGGAAAGGGTGATTACGCTTATGTAACGACTGTTAATGAAACAAAAAATGGTGATAAATTCTATATCATCCGTTCACTCGGAGAGGTGAAGCATCCGGATACAGGCGATTTTATGGGATATCTTATAGAAATAACAGGGGTAGCTGAGGTTGTTGGTGAGGAAAGCGGCTATACAAAGGTGAGAATAATTACATCCTTTACCGAGGTCTTAATTGGAGACATACTCAATGACTATTATGAGATAAAAGAAGAGCACCTCCCTCTAAATCCGAGGACTCCTGATGTAGCAGGGTTTGTCGTTGCTGCACGACAGAGGCGTATAATCAATGCTGACCATGATATAGTTTATATAGATAAGGGCAGGAATCATAGGATAGAGATAGGAGATCTGCTTGGAACAATATCGACCGGCAAATATACTATTTCAAGCGGTGTTGTGCAGGTCATTGGTTTAAGGGATGCAACCTCGACTGCGATAGTGAGGAAATGCGACAAGGAGATAAAGTCAGGCGACAAAATAGGAAGCGCCTTGTCCCGCCGTTAAGGTCTTTTGATAAAAACAAAGGCCTGCCGTTTTTGCGGCAGGCCTTATTAGTGAATAGCCATGGCTCCAGGCTGTCAAATGCATCATGAAGTCAAAATCTTAAGTGCCCTCAGTCTGCTTGGGTGTTTGAGTTTCCTTAATGCCTTTGCCTCTATCTGGCGCACCCTCTCTCTCGTAATCAAGAGGTGCCTTCCGACCTCTTCGAGGGTATGGTCTCTTTCAGCACCTATCCCGAAACGCATCCTGATAACCTTCTCCTCTTTTGGAGTCAATGTCCTCAAGACCCTCTGAATGTGTTCAGATATCTCTATCCTCTCTGCATCTGAATAAGGTGAGGGGCTGTTTTTGTCTCCTATGAAGTCTTCAAGCTCCGTATCCTCATCTCCAACAGGGGTCTGTAAAGCGATAGGGTCCTGTATTGCCCTGAAAACCTCCTCAACCTTCCTTGTAGGCACAGTCAGCTTCTGCGCAATCTCATCATTGCTCGGCTCCCTGCCAAGCTGCTGTGTGAGCTCGCGCGAGGCCTTTGTCACCCTGTTATAGAATTCCATCATATGCACAGGCACCCTTATTGTCTTTGTCTGGTCAATAAGGGCACGTGTAATGGCCTGCCTTATCCACCATGTTGCATACGTAGAAAATTTAAAACCCTTCTCATATTTAAATTTGTCAACCGCCTTCATAAGGCCTATGTTGCCTTCCTGTATAAGGTCGAGCAGCGGCAGTCCGCGGCCCACGTAGTTCTTCGCTATATTCACAACCAGTCTCAGGTTCCTGGTTATAAGCTCATTCTTTGCCGCCGTAACGAGCGCCCTTGCCTTTGATATGCGATCATACATGCCTTTGAGCTCGTCTATCTTTACGCCGACCTCTGATTCGACCTTCCTGTATTCCTGCTGGATCTCTTTGGCAAGTGCTTCAAGCTTTTCAGGATTGATCCCCTTAATTTTCTTTGCGCTGATTATCTTCCTGATCTCTTTCAGAGACCCGTGGCGCACGATCTTCTTGTCGGCAGATTCGACAAGGGACATCAGCTCATCGAGCCTCAAGATAGATCTCAGCAGGGCCTCATCTGGTTTATCTTCCTCAGGAGGAAATTCTTCATCTTCAGGCTCGAGGGTTGCATCTATCTTCTTGTACAAAGGCAGTTTAGTGATAATGCCTTTTATGATCTCGCGTCCCTGTTCAAGCCTTTTAGCGAGTTCTGTCTCTTCGTCCTTTGTGAGGATCGATATGTCGCCCATTGAATGGAAGTATGCCTGAACAAGGTCTTCGGTCTTTTCGTACTCCTCGATTTCCTCTTCTAATTCCTCTTCAGGCGGTAATGCCTCTTCATGGTCGACCACCTTTACGCCCATGTCCTGAAGCAGGTCCATGAGGTCCTCTATCTCGTCTGGAGAAAAGAACTCCGAGGGGAGGGCGTCATTTATCTCGTCATAGGTAAGGACACCCCGCCTCTTACCCATGTCAATTATCTCTTCAAAGATATCCTTTTCTCTCATCTACTCCAACTCCTCAAGTCTAGATCTAAAATTCTATCACAAAACCTGTATACATACAAAAAGGGCCTTTTTTAAAAGGCCCTTCATATTCCTTTGACAACAGGAGGGAAGAATAATAAGGGTCAAGCCTCACGGTCTATTAGT
>CAKKPH010000093.1 GCA_919901585.1 Thermodesulfovibrionales bacterium
CAGCCTTACCTGAGCTTCTGGATAGCCTTTCGAGACATAGTGGGCTTTGTCCTTCCCGAACTTTGCGATCAAGGACTGGAGCTTTTCTCTGAAAGAATTAATGTCCGTCATTTTTATAGGTTATTATATCATCAAAACATCCAACATAATCAGAAAATATGCTATGATATCGCCATGCCTGAGACAAGTTTTAAAGTAATCCTCCTGCGCCATACGCCGGACCCGGAGGAGACTGTTGCAATGGCTGCAAAGCTCTGCTACAGCCCCGCCGACATTGAAGCGCTCAGGGAGAGGGTCAGCACAAAGGACCAGAAGTCCTTTGTCGAAAGGCTGATGAAGATGGGCCATATGAGCCCGATAGAGCATGCCTCCTTCACCTTCGCAATCGAGGGCATATCAAGGGCCTGCTCCCACCAGCTCGTGAGGCACAGGCTCGCCTCATACAGCCAGCAGTCACAGAGGTATGTGTCAGAGGCAAGGGGCAAGGGGCAAGGGGCAAGTGATGAGGCAGAGACCTTCGACTACATAATCCCTCCGTCAATTGCAGGAGACAAAGAGGCTAAAAAGGCCTTTGAAAAATTCATGATTCATGCACAGAAGGCGTATGACTCGCTTGTCAGGAATCTGGATAAGCGGGGGATAAGCGGCGAGGCTGCCAATCAGGATGCAAGGTTTGTGCTGCCTAACGCAGCAGGGACAAAGATCATTGTCACTATGAATGCAAGGGAGCTGCTCCATTTCTTCAGGCAGAGATGCTGTCTGAGGGCACAGTGGGAGATAAGGCAGATGGCTGATGAAATGCTGAAGCTGGTCGTTAAGGCAGCGCCGGTTATCTTCAGAAGGTCAGGTCCGGGCTGCATTGGCGGTCCATGCCCTGAAGGCGAATATACCTGCGGCCGGATCAATGAAGTCAGGAAGCGGTATAAAGAACTGTTTTAAGACTCCATCATCCTAAATGTTTAAGGAGAGGCCGGCAGCATGTCCATAAGATCGAAGTTTACCCTGTCGTTCGGCTTGTTCCTGATATTTCTGGTCGTCTCAATCGGAACTCTGATATTTAATATCAAAAGGCAGGAAGCATCCGGCTATCTGATCGATGTTTCAGGACGGGTCAGGTTCTTAAGCCGTGATTTTGTGAAGGACACATTAGTAGCTGCCGGCCTGTTTGATTTGGGCGTTAAAGATGACGACAACAAGGACAGATTAAGCCGCCTCGCCATGAATATGGAGGAGGAGAAGAAGCTCTGCATGACTTACATTCAGGCGCTCATTAAAGGCGGCACTGTTGCTGTGAATTCTGTCAGCAATACAGATATAGCCCCGCCTTCAGAAGAAATAAAGGTACATTACCAAAGGGTCCTCGAGGCATGGACAGACCTCGAAAAGGCATCTGCCGCCTATCTCGGCTCTTATAAGGATAAGGATAAACTCTTCCATCTGCTGTCAGCCTCAGACAGCTTTTTAGAGCTTGCACATAAAGGGGTGCTCAAAATATCTGATGAAACAAGGGCTAAGATGAAGGATATCAAGCTGCTCTCGGGGATCCTGATAGGAAGCCTCCTGCCGGCAACAATCATCTTCTATTTCTTTATAAACCTCGTCATTGTGAAGCCTGTCAGAATCATATCTAATGTCATATCCGGCGCGATAAGCAAAGAAGATGTTGACCTTACAAGGGTGGCTTACACCGGTTCATCGGATGAAATCGGAAGCCTGTCTGAGGCCTTTAACAGCCTAAGAGGCCTTATCTCCTCAGTACTTATGAAGGTCAGGGGATCCCTTGACCAGACAAAGGCATCAGTCGCATTGTTTGCTTCAAAGATGGGAAAGATGAACACAGGCGCCGACGCCCAGGTGAACGACTCGGCTGAGGTAGCAGCCTCAGTCCTCGAGATAAATGCGACCATAAAGGAGATATCTGACGCTGTAACAAAGCTGCATGAATTTACAGAGCAGGGCACATCAACTCTCCTGCAGTTAAAAACATCTGTCAGCGAGATCGCATCAAACACTTCATATTTTGCATCTTTTGTGGATGAGACTTCAGCCTCGATCGAAGAGAGCTTTGCATCCATTAAGACGATTAACGAAAGCATCGAACATTCAAAAGAGCTCGTGAATGCCACCCTCTCATCTGCGACAGAGATCAGCACCAGCGTGAGGGATGTCCACGATTCAGCAAAAAAGTCATCACGTCTTGCACAGGAAGTAGCCTCAGACATCAGGGATACCGGCATAAAGGCGATTTATGAGGCAGTTACCAGTATGAACGCGATAAAGGAATCGGCTTCACAGTCAGCCGGAGCAGTCGAAGATATGAGCAGGTCGTCCGAGAAGATAGACAGGGTCCTTAAGGTGATCAGTGAGGTTGCCAATGAGACAAAACTGCTTGCACTCAACGCTGCGATACTCTCTGCGCAGGCCGGAGAACACGGCAAGGGTTTTGGTGTAGTTGCTGACGAGATCAGCAGGCTTGCAGACCGCACTGCCCAGAACACCAAAGAGATTGCGATAATCATCCGGGATTTTAAGAAATACATAAACGATGTAGTAACCACTGAGGATACGACACAGGGCCTTATCAGCAGGGGATCTGATATGATAACAGATGCTGGCGTTGTATTGAACGACATCCTCAGAAAATCAGTCGAGTCTGCAAATTCAAGTGCGTTTATTGAAAGGGCCACTGATGAGCAGGCGATAGCCATTCATGGCATATACTCAGCTATTGAGGGTTTATCGATGAGAACAGAAGATATAATAAGGGCTACTGAACAACAGCATTCGGGCACCCGGCAGGTCCTCCTGGGTGTCGATAAAATCAAGGAGATATCTCATGGTTTAAAGAAATCTACCTTTGAGCTTAGTGAAGGGGTATCCCTTATAGCAAGGGCCGGGATAGAAACACACGACAAGATAAGACTTATAAAAATATCCATGGAAGAGATAAAGAACGGAGTCAATGAAATAACAATGAGGATACAGTTGATCACTGATGTTGCAAAGGATAACCTCAAACTCGCAAGGGATATCACAGACGAGACATCTAACCTTGCTGGGTCAGTCGAATCATTGGAGACAGAGGTCAGCCGCTTCAAGGTGAATGAGGGTAGGGGAGAAGAGGTGAAGCGGTGAAGCCCTCAATACGCCTGCTGTTTTTCCTGCATCTTGCCGAGTGCTTCCCGGGCAATCTCTCCAAGAGATCTCACATTTGCCGATTCATTTTCGAAAATCCATGTTGTCCTTGAATCATTGAGAAAGCCTGCAATTTTTTCACCCGCATCCCTGATCTTTAACTCCCCGAGAGCCCATATCGTCTGCCCCGCCATGCATATCTCAGGTGAGCCGAGGAGCCTGATCAGGTCAGGGATAAAACCGCTTATCACATCCCTGTCCACCTGGCCTATCCTCCCGACTGCCCATATGCAGCCCTGACAGCTGACCTCATCCTTTATGAGCATCCTCAGCAGAGAGACAATCCTGTCCCTGAATTCCGGCTGGTTCCTCGCGATCTCACCCAGGCCTTCTGCCACACCCCAGCAGCTCATGGTATCATCAAAGGCAGAAGAGATGCGGCGCCATATCTGATTTATAATCTCAGGGTTTGTCCTGGCGATCTCGCCGAGGGCCTTTGCAGCGAAAAAGCGCTTACGGACATCTATATCATAGAGAAGTGAGACTAAGGACCTCAGTTTCTTGCGGTCATGAATAGCTTGCTCGACTGTCAGATCAAGGTTTTCTATATCCATCCTGATCCTCTGAAAATGTGCTGTTATGAACCATTAAATGCCTATGCTCCATTGCATACGCACAAAGATGTTTACTTATTGCTTAAAAGCCTCAAGAGTATCCGTATGTCTATCGTAAAACCCCTGACAGAGCTATCGATTATAACTTTCTCTTTCTTAAGCCTCGCAATAATCCGTGAGACTACCTCCCTGACAGTGCCGGTCATTGAGGCTATATCCTGATGAGTCATCCTTATTGTAGCAATATTTTGGCCCCGTGAAGTCTCACAAGCAACCTTCAGCAGGGTTGTAAGCACCCTGTATTCAACGTCCTTAAAGGTAAGGTCTTCGACCATGTCTGTGAGGTGTCTCAGCCTGACACAAAGACTTTCGATTATCCGGTTTCCCATAGGGCCTAT
>CAKKPH010000094.1 GCA_919901585.1 Thermodesulfovibrionales bacterium
CGGAAGACAGCCTCCTCACCGACTCCTATTGCAGCGCCTATGCGGAGCCTTCCCATCTTATCCTTGCAGGCGTTAGGGTACTTGCGCCTCTTCTCAATGTCCTTGATTGTTATAAGCCCCTTCAGATTGAAATCGGAATCTACTATAGGGAGTTTCTCTATCTTATATTTATGGAGCAGCTCCTTTGCCTTCTCGAGGCCTGTCCCTACAGGGGCTGTTATAAGGCGGTCGCTTGTCATCACCTCAGAGACCTTCTTTGAATGTTTTGTCTCGAATCTAAGGTCCCTGTTAGTGAGTATCCCGATAAGCTTATTTTCGACCGTGACAGGAACACCCGAGATCCTGTATCTCTCCATCAGCCTCAGCGCCTCTGATATCGGTGCGTCAGGGCTTATGGTTATGGGGTCTATAATCATTCCGCTCTCCGATTTTTTTACCTTATCGACCTCTGTCGCCTGGTTTTGCGGAGAGAAGGCCCTGTGGATAAATCCGATGCCCCCTTCCCTAGCGATCGCAATACCCATTGCAGCCTCTGTCACAGTGTCCATCGCGGCACTCACAAGCGGGATATTGATCTTAATGGACCTTGTCAGGTTTGTTGAGATATCAGCCTCGTTCGGCATAATGTCGGACTTTGAAGGCAGGAGCAATACATCATCGAAGGTCAGTCCAACAGGAATTTTATATTTTACCATAAAAATCTCCTTGGGTCAGGTGAATTTTAGTATTTTAGCATTTTTAGCCAGTGCAACGCAATGAACCGCAAATTCCGATTTTGCTTGCAATTTTGTTCATTTTTGTGCAAAATATTTGGGTCAATAATCCACAATCCATCCGATTTGTGTTTTTTTATTAGATTACTTATGGAAGGTATTACATATAAGACATCCGGCGTTGATATCGATGAAGGCGACAGGTTTGTAAGCTTAATCAAACCCCTTGTCCGCCAGACCTTCAGGAATGAAGTTTTGACCGACATAGGCTCTTTCAATGCGCTCTTCAGTCTGGATGTCAAAAAATACAGGGACCCTGTGCTCGTCAGCGGGACAGACGGTGTCGGGACAAAGTTGAATATTGCGTTCATGACAGGGGTCCATAACACAATCGGCATTGACCTCGTTGCGATGTGCGTAAACGACATACTCACAAGCGGTGCTGAGCCGCTGTTCTTCCTTGATTATTTTGCGACCGGGAGATTCGACCCTGAAAAGGCATCAAAGGTTATAGAGGGCATAGTCGAGGGCTGCAAACAGGCAGGCTGCTCCTTAGTCGGCGGCGAGACAGCCGAGATGCCGGGATTCTATAAGGACGGCGAATATGACCTTTCAGGGTTTGCAGTCGGAGTTGCAGAGAGGGGCAGGATAATTGAGGGCTCAGGCATAAGAGAAGGCGATATCCTTATCGGCCTTTCGTCGAGCGGCCTTCACAGCAACGGATATTCACTTGCAAGAAAGGTCTTGTTTGAGCATAGGAAAATGGACGTATCTGATTATATTCCTGAACTCGGCATGACTCTCGGTCAAGAGCTGCTCAGGCCGACCACTATCTATGTTAGGGCCTTTAATGCATTAAAGGATATTATAGACATAAAGGGCATGGTGCATATCACAGGAGGCGGCATATCCGGCAATCTGCCAAGGATATTCCCTGACAATATCTGTGCAGTTGTGAGAAAGGGCTCATGGCCTGTGCCTGTGATATTCAGGCTTGTAGAGGAGATGGGGCATGTCCCTGAGCATGATATGTGGCGGACATTCAACATGGGGATAGGCTATGTTATCATTGTCCCTGAAGGACAGTCCGGAGACGCAATATCCATTCTTAAAAGGTCAGGTTTTGATCCATATATAATAGGAAATTTGTCTAAAGGTGAAAAGGAGGTAAGGTATGAACATGCTCAGGCGTCTCTTTAAGGGGCTATTTACTCCCATTACCGTAATGCTTGTACCGCACAGCAATTCAAAACACTTCAGCTTTAAGCTCCCTTCTATCGGCATAATAATCTCTGTCTTATTATGGCTCACCGGCTCCGTTTATGCACTGGCCACTGCTGTAAACTCAATTGAATACACGAAGATGAAAGAGAGGCTTAACTATTATTCCTCACAGTTTATCGAATTGAAGGCTACCATGAATGCTCTAAGAAAGGCGGATAATGAGTTCAGGAAGATATTCGCCCTCGGCTCAAAAGAGAAGGTGCTCGAAAATATGCAGCCTACGGACAGCGGTTCTATTGATATAGAGGCATTGAGGGTCCAGATTAAGAGCACCATAGAGAATGTTAAAGATATACGTGAGTATCTCAGCAACCAGCGGGACCTATATATGGCTACTCCACGCGGGTTGCCTGTTGATGGAAGACTGTCGTCGAATTACGGCAAGCGTGAAGACCCTATGCACGGAGGCGTTGATTTCCACTCCGGCATCGACATCGCCGTCCCTCCCGGTGCACCTATAAAAGCGACTGCAGACGGGATTGTCAGCTTTTCCGGATGGAGTGGCGGCAGCGGGAATCTTATTGTAATCGAGCACGGCTTTGGGTTTTCTACGCTATATGCCCATAACAAGAAAAACCTTGTGCAGGTCGGCCAGTTCGTCAAAAGAGGCGATATAATTTCTCATGCAGGCTCTACTGGAAATGCGACAGGACCTCACTCGCATTATGAGATATGGAAGGACGGCAGGCATATAAACCCGCACAGGTTCATTGAAGGGAGGAGTTAATCATGTTCTCAAAAAACACTGAGAAGCTTGAATCCATTGTCGGGACAAACAGTCATTTTGAAGGCAACATAAGGTCCAAGGGCACATTAAGGATAGACGGCAGCGTGAACGGGAATATCGAAGCAGACTGGCTCATCCTCGGAGAGAAGGCAACCCTCAGGGGCGACGTGACTGCGCGGGGCGTCATAGTCGGCGGGAAGGTCGAAGGCAACGTCCATGCTAAGGAGATACTCGAGATAAAAGCAAAAGGTCAGGTAGTAGGAGATCTGACCACATCAAAGTTGTCCGTATCAGAGGGCGGAATGCTCGAAGGCCGCACAACAATGCAGAGGGAAGACTCTAAGATCATAGAGTTCCATTTAAAAGAGAACCGGTCCGGAGAGATTTGACATCAGATAAGCGGTTTCTGTTATATTATTGATTACTTAAATGTTCTTTAAAATATGATGACGATTCTCCTGTCCGACATAACCGAAGACGGTCTTGATATCGAGTTCGAAGAGACCCTCGAGACAGATGCGTTCAGGACATTCTCGCCTGTAAAGGCAAAGCTCAGGGTCGACAAGGTCAGTTCGGAGGTATTGGTAAACGGCAGTATCCGAACCCTTGTCGAATTGCAGTGCAGCAGGTGCCTGAACAATTTCACAAACAAAACTGATATAAATATCAATGTGGTTTACCACCCTGTTGATGAACTAAAGGGCGAGGATAGGCATGAGATAAAGGATGACGAGCTCGACACGGGCTTTTACAGGGATGAACTGCTCGACATAAACGAGCTGCTGAAGGAGCAGATGATCCTTAATATGCCGATGAAACCCCTCTGCAGCGAATCATGCAGGGGCATCTGTCTCAGATGCGGCAAAAACCTGAATATTGATACATGCGAATGCAGGCAAGAAGAGCCTGACCCCAGACTCGTAGAGCTAAAAAAATTACTTGATGACAGAAAGGAGTAACCATGGCTAATCCGACTCACAGGCATACACGCACAAGGAGAGACAAGAGGAGGGCAAACTGGAAAGGACAGATGCCGAACCTTAGTGCCTGTCCAGACTGCAAGGAGATAAAAGAATCTCACAGGGCATGCCCGAGCTGCGGCTCTTACAACGGCACAAAGGTTCTTGAAACCGTCGAGAAAGAATGAGAATAGCCCTTGATGCTATGGGGGGCGACTTTGCCCCTGCCGTCAATGTCGAGGGCGCTATAGATACACTTAATGAGTCGAAAGACATTGAGATAATTCTCGTCGGTGATGAAGACTCGATTAAAAAAGAGCTGACAGCAAAGAAATACCCGTTTAACAGACTCCGCATAAAGCACGCCTCACAGACTGTCGGGATGGGTGAACCTGCCCTTGCTGCTGTGAGAAAAAAACGGGATTCCTCCATTAAAAGGGCGATCGAGCTCGTCAGGAACAATGAGGCAGACGCTGCAGTGAGCGCCGGCCACTCAGGTGCTGTAATGGCTACTGCCCGCCTGATGCTCGGCGCATCAAGAGGTGTTGACAGGCCTGCCATCGCAACAGTTATGCCTACCCTCAAGGGGCAGTTTATCCTTATAGACGCAGGTGCAAATGTAGACTGCAACCCTGACAATCTCCTTCAGTTCGCGCTGATGGGCGATGCCTACTGCAAGGCCATGATGGGAATCCCTGAACCGAAGATCGGCCTGCTCAGCATAGGCGAGGAAGATACAAAAGGCAACATCCTGACAAAGGAGGCCTTCAAGCTGCTCAAGGATTCCGGCCTGAATTTTATCGGAAATATAGAAGGCAAGGACGTTTTTTTCGGAAATGCCGATGTCGTAGTATGTGACGGTTTTATAGGCAATATTGTGCTTAAGACGAGCGAAGGCCTCGCAGACGCTATTTTAAAGATGCTCAAGAGGGAGATCTCTGATGTGGCTACAGGCAAATTAGGATATCTTCTCATGAAACCAGCACTCAGGAACTTTAGGAAAAAGACCGACTACGCAGAGTACGGCGGAGCGCCGCTTCTGGGTATAAGCGGCACGTGCATCATAAGCCACGGCAGGTCCTCATCAAAGGCTATCAGGAACGCGATCAAGGTCGCTGATGAGTTTTCGAGAAAAAAGGTCTATGAAACAATTGCCGAAGAGATAAACAGCCTCAAATCATCAGCGAAGATCGCCTCTGCCGTGCAAAACGGAGCAACTAATTGATCAGGGCAAGGGTGATTGCCACAGGGTCTTATGTCCCGGAGAAGGTCCTCACTAATTTTGACATCGAAAAAATGGTCGATACCTCAGATGAATGGATAATCGAGAGGACAGGGATAAACCAGAGGAGGATAGCCCGCGATGATCAGGCAGCATCGGACCTTGCATACGAAGCTTCAAAGTCTGCTCTCGAATATGCTGGGCTCAAACCGAAGGATTTAGACCTCATAATCGTTGCTACTGTGACAGGCGACATGCCTCTCCCTGCAACAGCATGCATACTGCAACACAGGCTTGGCGCAAAGAAGGCTGCTGCCTTTGATGTTAATGCAGCCTGTTCCGGCTTTATATACGGCCTCTCGATCGGCGATAAATTCATCAGGAGCGGCTCACACAAAAGGGTTCTCGTTGTAGGTACAGAAATCCTTTCTAAGTTCACAGACTGGGCGGACCGTACGACATGCGTGCTTTTCGGTGATGGCGCAGGCGCAGTCATACTCGAACGGACAGAAGAGGACAGGGGCATAATCGAAACAAGGATACACTCTGACGGAAGCATGTGGGATCTTCTCCATACCCCGGGTGGAGGGTCCAAAAACCCGCCCTCCTCAGAGACAATCAGGAAGAGATACCATTACATAAAGATGAAGGGCAATGAGACCTTCAAGGTCGCTGTAAGGATGCTTGAAGACCTCGTTATAGCTACACTAAAGCATAACAAGCTTGAGCCATCAAAGCTCTCTTTGCTCATCCCTCATCAAGCAAACCGCAGGATTATTCAGGCAACAGCCAAGCGGCTCAATCTCCCTATGGAAAAGGTAGTAATGAACCTCGACAGGTACGGCAATACCTCTGCTGCGTCCATTCCAATAGCCCTTGATGAGGCATTTAGGGCAGGCAGGATCAAGCAAGACGATTACATCCTGCTCGAGGCTTTCGGAGGCGGACTAACGTGGGGTTCTGCCTTGATCAAATGGTAGCAGTTTAATATTGATATCACCCGGCTTTTATTTCAGACATACACTTCATAATAAATAATCTCTTCAGGAGGGATCAGGGTTGGACAGGATTGACGAGATTATAAAGGGAGATAGGCTCTTTACGCTCTTTGACATGGAACTTGTTGATACGGGTGAAGGTCATGCGCGTGTAAGGGCAGAGGTTAAGGAAGCCTTTACAAATGCGCATGGCATTGCCCATGGCGCTATGATATTCGCCCTCCTCGATGTTGCCTTTGCCCTTTCAGTGAACGCAAAGATAGATGCCGTTGGAATACAATGGAGTTTAAATATCTTCCGTTCAACATCCCCGGGAGACGTTATACTTGCCGAATCCAGGCTCGTGCATATCGGCAGGAGCCTGATGGTCGTAGAATTCAGCGCTGTCAGCGAAAAAACCGGCAAGACGATAGCTCAGGGCATGGCGACAGCACTCCCCTTTCCTGCAAATGCATAGCCAGTTTTTTAGTGTCAGTGGCAGTGATTAGTGTCAGCAACTGCCTTTACACCGACACTGACACTGCCTCCGCACTGACACTGGCACAGGTTTTTTGCCCGTTTGTCAGCTTGCCAGCTTGCTGTCCGCTATATGTTATAATTCATTCACAATTTTTTTTATGGCGGAGGTAATTGGTTTGGAAGAAAGGTACGACCCGCAGGGCATAGAGCTTAAATGGCAGCAATACTGGTCTGAGAAGAAGATGTTCAGGTCCGGCAGCGATATTTCTAAGGAAAAGTTCTATTGCCTCGAGATGTTTCCCTACCCTTCAGGAAAGATTCATATGGGTCACGTGAGGAACTACGTTATCGGAGATGTTATCTCGCGCTACAAACGCATGCGGGGATATAATGTGCTGCACCCTATGGGATGGGACGCCTTCGGCATGCCTGCCGAAAATGCAGCAATAAAACACGGCCTGCACCCTGCTAAATGGACCTATGAGAATATCGAATTCATGAAAGTACAGCTAAACCGCATAGGTCTTAGCTATGACTGGGATAGGGAAGTGACGACCTGCAGCCCTGAATACTATAAATGGAACCAGTGGCTGTTCCTCAGATTGCTCGAAAAAGGCCTTGCCTACAGAAAATCATCCTTTGTCAACTGGTGCACTTCATGCGAGACAGTCCTCGCAAACGAACAGGTCATTGATGGCGCCTGCTGGAGATGCGACACCTCTGTTGTGCAGAAAGAGCTCGAACAGTGGTTCTTTCGTATCACGGCCTATGCCGAGGAACTGCTGCAGGGCTGCGATGAGCTTACAGGCTGGCCGGACAGGGTCGTTGCCATGCAGAAGAACTGGATAGGCAGGAGTGAGGGCGTCGAAGTCGATTTTGCAATTGACGGCACAGGCGATAAAATAAGAATATTTACAACAAGGCCTGACACCCTTTTCGGCGTCACATTCATCTGCCTTGCACCTAACCATCAAGTTGCTGGGAGGCTTGTCAGTGACAAGTCAAGACTCGATTCTGTCAAGGCCTTATACGGTGATGCTGAACATAAGGAGGGACTGTTCACGGGACATTATGCAGTGAACCCACTGAACAGCGAACGCATACCTGTTTATGTTGCGAATTTTGTGCTTATGGAATACGGCACAGGCGCTATAATGTCTGTGCCTGCTCATGACCAGAGGGATTTTGAGTTCGCAAATAAATACAATTTGCCTGTTAAAATCGTTATAACTCCTGAGAACCCCGAACTCCGGACCCCGAGCTCCGGACTGTTAACAGAGGCATACGAGGATGAGGGCATACTTGCAGACTCAGGCCCGTTCAGCGGAATGAAGAGCAATGAGGCTAAGAAAGAGATTGCGCGCTTTGTCGAGAAGAATGGCCTCGGCAAGCTGAATATAAACTATAAGATTAGGGACTGGGGGATATCAAGGCAGAGATACTGGGGCACCCCTATCCCGGTCATATATTGCAACAGGTGCGGCGTTGTCCCTGTCCCTGATAAGGACCTCCCTGTAATACTGCCTGAAGACGTCCATTTCACAGGGAGGGGGGGCTCTCCGCTTCTTGAGTCAGAGCGGTTCCTGAAGGTGGATTGCCCAAAATGCAAAGGCCCTGCAAGGAGAGAGACAGACACCATGGACACCTTCGTCGACTCGTCCTGGTATTTCATAGCCTACTGCTTCGGCAAGAACAAGATCAGCCTCAACTCCGAACTCCCTAAACCAGCTCTCAACTCTCAGCCCTCAGCTCTCGGCTCCAAACTCCCAACTCCGAACTCCGAACTAAATTACTGGATGCCGGTTGACCAGTATATCGGAGGGATAGAGCACGCTGTGCTTCACCTCCTATATTCGAGGTTTTTTATGCGTGCGATGAGGGACTTCGGCATACTCGGGGCAAGTGAGCCGTTCAGGAATCTCCTTACTCAGGGGATGGTATGCAAAGAGACGCTGAAGTGCCCTGAACATGGGTGGCTGCTCCCGGATGAAGCAGCCAATGACAAATGCATGCATTGCGGCCAAGAGGTCGCAAGAGGCAGGACAGAGAAGATGTCCAAATCCAAGAAAAACGTTATCGACCCTGATGAGCTTATTAACAAATTCGGTGCTGACACAATAAGGTTATTCTCTCTGTTCGCAGCACCACCGGAAAAAGACCTCGAATGGTCGGACAAGGGCGTTGAAGGCGCCCACAGGTTCCTTAACAGGCTCTGGGTATTGGTCTCTAAAAACATTGACAAGGGGCAAGAGACCGGGGACAAGGAACTGGAAAGATCAAAAATGCATTCCGGAAGCATTTCGCTTTTACGCAAGACGCACCAGACGATAAAAAAAGTGACTTCCGATATAGAGAAGGAATACCACTTCAACACTGCAATCGCTGCCCTTATGGAGCTTGCTAACGAAATATCATCTTTTAACCCGCAGGATTATGAAGGGTGGTCTGTATTAAGAAGTGCAACCGGGACGGCAATCCTGCTCCTCTCGCCTTTTTCGCCTCATATATCTGAAGAGCTGTGGGAGATGATGGGCAACAAGACCTCCATATCCGAACAAAAATGGCCTGCATGGGATGAGGAAATGGCAAAGGAAGAAGAGATAGAACTCGTCATACAGGTCAACGGCAAGGTAAGGGCAAAACTGATGGTACCTCATGGTCTATCAGACGACGTTATAAAGGAGACAGCGCTCGAAGATCCAAAGATAAAGAGCTTCTGCGCTGAAGGCAGCATCAGGAATGTCTTTGTTGTGAGGGGCAGGCTTGTTAATATAGTCCTGTACAGCAGATGAGAATCCTATTTAAGAGAAACTTTTTTCTCTGTCTGATTATAGCCGGGTATAGCATAATCTCCTCAGGGTGCGGTTATACAATACACGGCACTGCCGACCTGCCCTTCAGAACAATCACTGTCGGCAAGATTGTCAACAAGACATTCGAGCCTGGACTTGACGACAGGTTCAGGCTCGCAATTACGGACGAGCTGATAAGAAACGGGTTCTCGCTTGAGGGCAATGCTGCACATAAGATCGAGGGCACGATAAATACGTTTGAGCTGAGGACACTTTCTGAAAAATCCGGTATCACATCTGAGTATGAGGTCGTAATCAAAGGCGACTTTATTCTCTCTGACCATTCTGGCAGGCCACGGGCTCTGAAAGGAAGCGGCCTGTATATAGTATCCTTCCAGAGCACTGAAAGGCTCGGGGGCGTCATGGCCTTAAAGGAAAAGGCAACAGAAAGGGCACTGAAAGACCTCGCAACAGAGCTCATAGCCTCAATAATCTATCAATGAGCATCAGCCATTTTATAAATGAATTCAATAAGGGCCTGCAGTCCCCTGTGTTTTTGCTTTACGCTGAAGACCCATTCCTCCTTAAAGAGGCATATTTTATGGTCTCAGCATCGGTGCCTGAATCCGGGAGGGAATTCTGCTTTGACGCCTTCGACCTTAAGGACAGCGACGAGCCTCTGACCTTTGAGCAGATGCTCGACATCCTGAATACAATGCCCTTCGGCGCAGGCAGGAGGACCGTTATAATAGAGAACATTCAGGAGGCATTGAAGAAAGACCTGCCTGCCCTCGACAGATATGTTTCGAGTCCCTCTGATTGCTCACTCTTTATTATGCTCCATAAGGGCGAGCCAAAGGCCCATTTCAGGGACATGCTAAAAAAAATAAAGTCGGTATCTCTCGACATAAGGCCTCAGGACTTCCCTGTCTGGGTGAAGGAAAAGGCAAAGAAAAAAGGGTTCACAATATCTGACAGCGCAATCGATTACCTTATTGGCGTAATCGGCCCTGACGCCGGCCTGATCTCATCAGAACTCGAAAAGTTCAGCCTCCTCGGGAAGGAAAGAATCGAGACAAAAGACATTGCAGGGCTCATCAGGGGCAACAGCGATTATGACGCCTTTGACCTCGTAAATGCGCTGAAGGCACGAGATGCCGGAAAGGTCTTAAAGATAGCGAAGATAATACAGGAATTTCAGGAGTCCTACAGCCTTTTGGGTGTCATAAACTGGCACTACACGCGCATGTATCAAAAAGAGAGAGGCCGGGCTGATTATTATACAAAGGTATTTGAGCTGTTAAATGAAGCTGACTACAGGATCAAAAGTTCGGGCGGAGCATTCCCTATGGAATACCTTCTAATCAGGCTGCTTCAGTTGTAAGAAGCGTGTTTGCGAGCCTTGCAAGGCGTGATATCCTGCGTGAGGCTGTGTTCCTGTGGATTATTCCCTTTGTAACTGCCTTGCTGATAAGACTTGTAGCCTCAAGGAGCAGGCCCTTAATACCATCCTTATCCTTGCTGCTGACAGCAGCCTCCACCTTTTTTGTCACTGTCTTTATGGCTGTGCGTACCGCCCTGTTGCGGAGCCTGTTCTTTTCTCCCTGACGGACCCTCTTAAGGGCTGAAAGGTTCTTCTTTGGTGCCGACTTTCCTGCCAACTTATCCTCCTGAAAATATCGTGTTAATTCAATTCAAAAAAATTACTGGTAAATAATTTAGCACATCCGGCAGTATAAAATCAATGTTTTTATGTTAAAATCTTAGTCATGAAAAAATACAGGCCGATCTCTTTCAAAAACATTGCAACCTACCCCATATCCGGGAGGAAGAGCAAGGTCGATATACAGATTAACGCAGTCCCTTACATAAAGGAGAGTTCCTTTAAGGCCTTTATTGACGGATTGCCCGCAGTCCTTGCAGCCTCTGACCTTAAGGCAGTCGCTAAGGCAATTGTTGTTGCGAGAAAGATGAACAGGCACGTCATCCTCGGCATGGGCGCACACCCGATAAAGGTAGGGCTTTCGCCAATAATCATAGACCTGATGAAGAGAGGGATAATCACTGCCCTTGCTTCAAACGGAGCCTGCATCGTACATGATTTTGAGCTTTCCCTGATAGGCAGGACCTCAGAGGACGTCGCATCCGAGATCTCTTCCGGTAGGTTCGGTATGGCGCGTGAGACAGGCAGGGAGCTTAACACTGCAATCAGTTCAGGCGTTAAAAAAGGGCTCGGCATCGGAAAGGCAGTAGGAGAATACATACATAACAGCAGAAACAGTCATAAAAATATGAGCATTTTTTCAGAGGCCTTCAGCCTCAATATCCCTGCGACTGTGCACGTTGCCATCGGCACAGACATCATCCACATGCATCCTGAGGCAGACGGCGCTATGATCGGCGAGGGAAGCCTGAGAGACTTCCGGCTCCTCGCATCAGTCGTATCAGACCTCAAAGGAGGGGTTTACATAAATCTCGGTTCTGCAGTCATACTGCCGGAGGTCTTTCTCAAGGCCTTGACAGTCGCAAGGAATCTCGGCAACAAAATAGATGAATTTACTACTGTGAACATGGACTTTATACAGCACTACAGGCCGAGGGAGAATGTCCTCAGGAGGCCTACAATGATAAAGGGCAGATCATATGCCCTCACAGGACATCATGAGATCATGTTCCCTCTGCTTGCAGCAATGGTTATTGAGAAGGCAGGATGAATATAGGGGTGGATGAGGACCTCTGCATAGGCTGTGGAAGGTGCGAGGAGATATGCCCGGCGGTCTTCCATTTGAATGAAGATACAGGCAAATCAGAGGTGATAGACCCTGACGCCTGCGAATTCGTAGGATGCTGCGAGGCAGCCTGGGAGAATTGCCCTGTTGAGGCTATTATTATTGAGGGCATGTCGCACCACTGAAAGGGTCTTTTGCAGCTTCTGCATAATCATCCATTATGGACAATAAAACTATCCCTGCTTTCTGGCCATTGCTGAAGGAACAAGTCAGTCGCCTTAATACCCCATGGCTTGAGAACATGGCATACATCGACAGGGACCCATACAAGGTGCTCATTTCCTGCATACTCAGCCTCAGGACCCAGGATAAGACAACAGGCAAGGCGTCCGAAAGGCTGTTCAAACTCGCATCTACTCCAGAGGCTATGTCCGGTCTCAAAGTCAAAACCATAGAGGAAGCTATTTTCCCTGTCGGCTTTTACAGGGTCAAGGCAGTGAGGATCAGGGAGATGAGCAGGGAGATTATCGACAGGTATAACTCAAAAGTGCCTGACGAGATAGATGAGCTGCTCAAACTCAAGGGCGTCGGAAGGAAGACCGCCAATCTCGTTGTAACACTCGGTTACAATAAACCCGGCATCTGCGTTGACACACATGTGCATCGAATCACAAACAGATGGGGCTATGTGAAGACAAAGACACCACAAGAAACCGAATTCGCCCTGAGGAAGAAACTGCCCAAGCAATACTGGTTAGAGATAAACGGCCTTCTGGTAGCCTTCGGCCAGGGC
The DNA here is from genome assembly GCA_919901585.1 of Thermodesulfovibrionales bacterium. Lineage (GTDB taxonomy): Bacteria > Nitrospirota > Thermodesulfovibrionia > Thermodesulfovibrionales > UBA9159 > CAKKPH01. The sequence continues at coordinate 12,677 of CAKKPH010000094.1, forward strand.
ATCTGCAAACCCATATCGCCATTGTGCAGCATGTGCAATATTAAGGATTATTGCGCAAGGGTTGGAGTCGAAAAACATCGCTAAGGGAATACGGTCTCATAGTAGTATGAACACCAGTATTTTTCACCTTAAAATGCCTCATATCTGTCATTCTGGCTTGTCCAGAATCTTTCTTTTACGATTCCTGACAGGCAGGGATGATAATTTGTTAATTTTCATCCCCTTTTATGCCGACTCCTCGGCATGTGGGTTTCATTGTCCAGGGCCAATCTATACCGCTCAACTTAGCACTTTTTACCCACAATCTTTGACGAAGACCCATATTTATTAAGTTAAGGGGGGATTCTAATGACCATTCTAAGAGATCAGCCCCTCGTCTTTCAGGGTCTTCCTGAGTTTCTCCTTGTTGGCCTCTGCCATCTCGCAGAGCGGAAGGCGGAATTCCTCTTTTATCTTCCCCATCATCGCGAGGGCTGTCTTTGCGGGTATCGGGTTTGTCTCGATAAACATTGCGGCATTGAGCGGCTCGAGTTTGTAATGGAGTTTCCTCGCCTTATCGTGCTTCCCTTCAAGCCATAGCCTGCACATGTCAGAGACATCTTTTGGCGCAACATTGGCCGTAACAGAGATCACCCCCTTGCCTCCGAGTGCAAGAAGCGGCAGGGTTGTGAAATCATCGCCTGAGATGACCGTCATCCTGTCGCCGCATAATCTTATCACCTCGCTCACCTGCTTCATGTCGCCGGTCGCCTCTTTAATTGCGACAACATTCTTAACCTCTGCGAGCCGGGCGACTGTGGAAGGCAGCATGTTAACTGCAGTCCTTCCCGGGACATTGTAAAGCACGAGCGGCATATCAACTGCCTCTGCAACCGCCTTATAGTGCCTGTAGAGGCCTTCCTGCGTCGGTTTGTTATAGTATGGAGAAACAAGTAGCGCAGCATCTGCTCCGAGTTTTTTAGCCTTTTTTGTCATCATGATTGTTTCATCAGTAG
>CAKKPH010000095.1 GCA_919901585.1 Thermodesulfovibrionales bacterium
TTATGAGACCGTTAATATATGCCGTAATATTGAATTGATCTGAATTTTCGTTATGGCTTTGTTTGACAAAAATGCGTCGGATCAAATATAATTTTAATCATTCATTCAGGAGGTTCTAATGGCAGAGGGTATATTTGAGGTAACTACTTCAACATGGGATAAAGAGGTCCTTGAGGACAAGGGACTGGTCATGGTCGATTTCTGGGCTGTCTGGTGCGGTCCTTGCAGGATGATAGCTCCGACTGTAGAAGAACTGGCAAAGGAATATGCAGGCAAGGTTAAAGTTGCCAAGCTCAATACTGATGAAAACCCTGACATAGCGACAAAATACAAAATTATGGGCATACCTACCATAATGTTCTTCAAGAACGGCCAGAAGGTGGATCAGGTTGTGGGAGCAGTGCCGAAACCACAGTTAAAGTCCAAGCTCGAATCCCTTCTCGTATCGTAAGAGCCCTGTCATCTGAAAAACACTTTACGTGGATAAAATGAAAAAACTCCTTTTTCTGACAGGCCTTTTCGTATTGCTCATCTCTGCATTCTCATGCAGCAGGGACGGGGGCAAGGCTGTTGACGGTAATAGAGCTCATGACTTTACTCTCAGCGATATTAACGGCAAAAAGATAACCCTCTCTGAGATGAAGGACAAGGTAGTAATGATAGAGTTTTGGGCAACGTGGTGTCCGCCCTGCAGACAGTCAATACCCGACCTGAATACAATTTATGAGAAATACAAGGACAGGGGTTTTGTCTTGCTTGCGATATCGCTTGACAAGGGCTCAGACGCACAGGCGAATGTCATGTCCTTCATGAAGGAGTACCCTATGGCGTATACTGTGCTCCTTGACAATGGTGAGACAGGCAGAAAATACGGTGTGAGCAGCATACCCACAAGCTTTGTCATCGATAAGAACGGCAGGATTGTCAACAAACATATCGGATACTCCCCAAACTCCGCCAACGCCATCTCACAGGAGATTGAGGCACTGCTTTAATGTTCGAATCCCTCAGTGAAAAGCTCGAAGCAGTATTCAAGAAATTAAGGTCCAGAGGATTACTCAAAGAAGAGGACGTTGACGCCGCCCTCAAAGAGGTCCGTCTTGCCCTGCTCGAGGCTGATGTAAACTTCAGGGTAGTCAGGGACTTCATACAGAATGTTAAGAACAAGGCAACCGGCAGGGAAGTCCTCGAAAGCCTGACGCCGGGACAGCAGGTAATCAAGGTTGTCCACTCAGAGCTCTGCGAACTGCTCGGCAAGGAGAACAGCAGGATACAACTGGCCCCCAACCCTCCTACCTTAATAATGATGGTCGGCCTGCACGGCTCAGGAAAGACAACCTCATCTGCAAAACTC
>CAKKPH010000096.1 GCA_919901585.1 Thermodesulfovibrionales bacterium
TGAGTCCTTAAAACACCGGCCTTATATGGGCGCAAGACGAATAACGGGCGCCTGACCAGAACTCACCACGTTAAAGAGAGCAGGCAGCCTGTATTTGACTGCAGGCGGTTGAATTTGCATCTTATTTCCATGCATTGTTCTGAGCGGTAACAAAAACCGTCTTTTATCACCACATGCACACTAACACCTGTCACAGTGCTGTAAGGACAGGGCATATGTAATTTCCCCGCAGAGTCGGAGTAGTGCTTGTCAAGGCAAAAACGCTTCATACTTAAATTATATCTATCCGGAGATTGGGACAGGAGAATTTATTATAGCATGCAGATGACCTGCATCTATCCGGTCTTCATAAACGGCAAGGCCGACTTCCTGACATCAATGCCCTGATAATTCCCATTTTTTAGTAGTTCTATAAGATTATCGTCTGTTGCGGTATCCTGAAAAACCGTATAACATGATCCAACCTCTCCAGCCGAGTGGGCGTCTGACCCCCCGGTATAAGGGAGGTTCAGCATCCTCGCTGTCTCGACTGCCCTTGAATTATACAGACGCATGTTGCAGCCGTTATGGCCCTCCAGCGCACAGATACCATTTATCCTGAGGAGGGTATCACCCATGCTGCTCCCGGTCCTGTACGGGTGTGAAGGGATCACCACACCGCCTGATTTATTAACTGCTTTTATTATATCCTCAACAGGAGCATAATTGAGTGCTAACCTGTCTGTATCAAGACCAAAGATCAGGCAATGCCCTTCTGCAGAGGAGTACTCGACTCCCCTGAATATGCTTATCCTCCCGCTGTATCTCTCTTTAAGGCCCTCTGCAGGTTCGGACGCCTCATAGTAGTAATGCTCGGTAAATGCGATAGCATCGAGGCCCATATCAATAGCCCTTATAACCATTTCCTCCGGATCTGCAGTATTATCCTCGCTGTATTTGGAATGCACGTGCAGGTCGATCTTAAACGCCATAATAATCTATATTAGCATAATACAGGACACGAAAACGGCATCAAAAACAGCATGCAATTTAATACTTGACAAAATTAGTAAGGTATTTTATATTGCTAATATGCTGAGGTTATCAACAAGAGGGCAATATGGCGTCAGGGCTATGTTTGAGATTACGAGTGGCTATCCTGAACAGCCTGTTACCATAAGGGAGATATTTGAGAGACAGAACGTTTCTATACCATATCTTGAGCAGATCTTGAACAAGCTCAGGAAGGCCGGCCTGATAAAGAGCGTAAAAGGCCCGGGCGGAGGTTATCTGCTTGCGAGGAAACCGGAAGAGATAAGCATAGCCTCCATTTTGAACGAGCTCGAAGGCCCTGTGGCAATCACCTCATGCCTTGACCCTGACGAGGGTTGTTCGAGGATTGATGGTTGTGTGATACACCTCCTCTGGAAGGCGCTCGGCGCAAACATCGAGGCGTATCTCGAGACGATCACCCTGGAGGACCTTGTGAAGAAGGAGCCACTGTTCAAGGTTGACGGCGGAGCAGATAAACACTACAGGTTCAATGTGGTATGACTCTGAAGTTCGTTGAGAACATAAAACCTGACGTAACAGCGGATATAGTTTATATGATGTGCCCTATGCACCTTTTAAAGCTGGATGAGGAGATGAAGCATCTCGAAAATGGCCAGATACTCGAGATAATGACTGACTATGACGGCGCCCTCGAGGATATACCGGGCTGGTGCGAAAAGACAGGGAATGAGTTTCTCGGTATTGAGGAATCGGAGTATTTTTATAAATTCTACATAAAGAAAGCGAGGCAAATATGAGAAAGTGCTACTTTGATCATGTTGCAACAAACCCGCTTGACCCAAGGGTCCTGGATGCGATGATGCCTTATTTCAAAGAGGAGTTCGGAAACCCTCTCAGTATCTATGAATTGGCCTCTAACGCGAGAAACGCAATAGAGAACGCAAGGTCGCAAGTCGCATCCCTTGTCGGCTCCAAGCCGTCTGAAATAGTATTCACTTCGAGCGGTGCAGAGTCAAACAATTTTGGGCTCAGGGGTATTGCCCTTGCAAGGCAGAACGAAGGCAAGCATGTGATTGTATCAAAGATGGAGCACCATTCGATTCTCAACTCAGCACGTTTTCTCGAAAAGATGGGTTTTGTGGTCACTTACCTGCCTGTGGACAAGCACGGCCTTGTTAACCCTGAGGCTGTAAAGAAGGCGATAATGAAAGAGACTACAGTAATATCTGTTATACATGCGAGCAGCGAGGTCGGAACCATTGAGCCGTTAAAAGAGATCGCAAATATAGCCAAAGAGCACAAGGTGTTGCTCCATACGGACGCGGTAGCCTCAACAGGGAATATCCCGGTCAATGTGAAAGAGCTTGGTGTCGACCTCCTCAGCATGGCGGCTCACCAATTTTACGGGCCTAAAGGCGCCGGTGCGCTCTATTTAAGGGAAGGGTTAAGGATAGCGCCCCTTATATATGGGGGCATTCAGGAAGGCGGCAGGAGGGCAGGCACTGAGAACGTGCCCGCGATAGTCGGCATGGGGAAGGCTGCCGAACTTGCCAGTGCTGAGATGGACGAAAGGGCCCGGCATGTAAAGAGACTCAGGGACAGACTAATCGAAGGGGTGACAAAGGTCGCTAATGTGCAGCTCACCGGCCATCCTGCTGACAGGCTCCCCGGACATGCGAGCTTTACAGTGGAGTATATTGAGGGCGAGGCTATGCTCCTATTCCTTGCGGCAAAGGGCATGTATATAGCGAGCGGCTCTGCCTGCTCGTCCAAGGCTTTAAAGGTCTCGCCTGTATTGCTTTCGATGGGCATCCCTGCTGGCGTTGCGCAGGGCTCGATCGTCTTTACACTCGGTAAGGGTAACACTGATGAGGACATAGATTATGCGCTGAACGAGTTCCCCCAGATCATAAACAAATTGCGCGGGATCTCCCCTTATGCAAAGGGCTGGGATGAAAAGGATGAATCTCATAAGTGCTTTACAACTTAAAGGACTGAAGGAAGGGAGGCAGGTATGTATAGCGAAAAAGTAATGGACCACTTCATGAACCCAAGGAATGTAGGTGAACTCTCTGACGCTGACGGCGTAGGCATGGAAGGTAACCCTACATGCGGTGATGTAATGAAGATATTCATTAAGGTCGAAGACGGCAAAATAATTGACGCGAAGTTCAAGACTTTCGGATGCGGAGCGTCCATCGCTGTCAGCAGCATGGTGACAGAGATGATTAAAGGCAAGACTATTGATGAGGCATTGTCGATCTCAAAGGAGGCCGTGGCAAATGAACTCGGAGGCTTGCCGCCCCAGAAGATGCATTGCTCAAACCTCGGAGCCGATGCCCTGAAAAAGGCGATCGAGGATTACAGGACAAAACACCCTTAACCTGCTGTATTGAACATGCACGATACAGGAGTATTGGCCCTGTATCGTGCATGTTGCCTTACAAACCCGCAAATAATCTGCTAAAATCATAATGTCATGCATGAAGGGCTGAATAATTTGAAAAAAACTGTTTTCTATGAGATCCTGAATATGGCAGGCCGGGTCTTTATCGCTGTAAGGTACTCGGACAATGTCTTCGTAGGCAACCGGGGTTTTACTAACGACGAGAGAGAGAATGGCATTGTCCTGGTGTTCAACCAGAGGATGAGTTTTGTATGGGACGATTCAGGCATTTCAGTCACGCTTGTCTTCGGCACTTCTCCTGAGAAATGTTTCATACCGGCTGAGGATATTATGGTTGTATACTCTCCTGAGCTTAAAGCGCAGTTTGTTGTTGCCCAGCAGCCATTTGATACTGAAAAGCAGGCAAAAGACGGTGAGAAGACACCTTCTCAGGATGTCGGAGATGCTCCGGAAGACTCGAAGGTTATAAGGGTAGACTTCAAAAAGAAAAAAGAAAGGACTCCAAAAGGCATTAAGTAAACAATATTGTTATTATTATGTGATTATGGAAACAGAAACTAAAATAAGGGTATTAACTGATTTCGACCTCCATCTCATGGGTGAAGGCAATCACTTCAGGCTATATGACAAGCTCGGGGCTCATGTCATGGATATAAACAATACAAAGGGCGTGCATTTTTCTGTCTGGGCTCCCAATGCCGTTAGCGTGAGTGTCATCGGTGATTTTAACGGCTGGGACCCCAAAGAGGATCAGATGAACTGCCTTGGCCGGTCCGGTATATGGGAGCTGTTCATCCCGGGCATTGGAGAGCAGGCCAGATATAAATTCGAGATAAGGTCTGCATTTCACAACTACACTGCGCAAAAGGCAGACCCGTTCGGTTTTTATTTCGAAGTAAGGCCAAAGAGCGCATCAATAGTCTATAAGATTGACGGATATGACTGGAACGATGCCTTCTGGGTCGGACAGAGGTCAAAGAAAAACTGGCTTGAATCACCCATATCCATTTATGAGGTCCATACGGGCTCGTGGATGAGGGTGACTGAAGAAGGGAACAGATGGCTTACCTACAAAGAGCTTGCCGGTAGGCTGGTAGCATATGTTAAAGACATGGGATTCACTCATATCGAGCTCATGCCAGTTACAGAATATCCTCTCGATGAATCCTGGGGCTATCAGACTATAGGATATTATGCGCCTACAAGCAGGTACGGAGAGCCAAAAGACTTAATGTATCTTATAGACATTTGCCATCAGGAAGGCATAGGCGTGATCCTTGACTGGGTGCCTGCCCATTTTCCGACTGATGGACACGGCCTCGGTTTTTTTGACGGCACCTGCCTTTATGAGCACGAAGACCCCAAGAAGGGGCTTCACCCTGACTGGGGCACAAAGATATTCAACTATAGCAGGAATGAGGTTAGTAACTTCCTGATCTCGAATGCAATGTTTTGGTTCGACAAGTACCATATTGATGGCCTGAGGGTCGATGCGGTTGCATCAATGCTTTATCTCGACTATTCAAGGAAAGAGGGCGAATGGGCCGCTAACCCTTACGGCGGCAGGGAGAACATTGAGGCGATAGAGTTTTTAAAGAGGCTCAACATAGAAACACACAGTTATTATCCGGGAATACTTACTATTGCAGAAGAGTCGACTGCCTGGCCGGGGGTCTCGAGACCTACTTATGCAGGTGGTTTGGGGTTCAGCATGAAATGGAACATGGGGTGGATGAACGACACCCTCGAGTATTTCTCTAAAGACCCTGTTCACAGGAAATACCACTATAACAATCTTACCTTCAGCCTGCTTTATGCGTTCAGCGAGAATTTTGTCCTGCCCTTGTCACACGATGAGGTTGTGCATGGAAAAGGGTCGTTGCTTAACAAGATGCCGGGTGATATGTGGCAGAAGTTTGCAAACCTCAGGATGCTTTATGGTTATATGTTCTGCCATCCCGGGAAGAAGCACCTTTTCATGGGCGGTGAATTTGGCCAAAGGGATGAGTGGAATTTTGATAAGAGCCTTGACTGGCATCTTTTGTCATCAGAATCTCATAAGGGGCTGCAGCTCTTTGTCAGGGACATGAACCGCATCTGCAGGTCTGAACCCTCTCTTTATGAGCTCGATTTTAAGCACACAGGTTTTGAATGGATAG
>CAKKPH010000097.1 GCA_919901585.1 Thermodesulfovibrionales bacterium
GGCATAGTTCATGAAAAGAAAATAACCAATGAACGGATACCTGAAGGATGGATGTCCGGGCTCAGGGCTCAGGCTTCGGAATTATTCTTTATCAGGGTAAAAGACACAAGGGATGCGCTTGCCTGTATCTCAAACAATTTTTACCGGAGTCCGTCATGCGACATACCTGTTATAGGCATAACAGGGACAAACGGCAAGACGACGACCACCTATCTCATCAAGTCTATTCTCGATGCCGGCAATAGCCATGTAGGCCTCATCGGGACCATAGGAAATATAGTTAAAGAGAAGGAATACCCTGCTTTGCACACAACGCCTGAATCCCCGGACCTACAGAAGCTGCTCAGAGAGATGGTCTCATCAGGCTGCGGCTACGTGGTTACAGAGGTCTCATCCCATGCACTCTCGTTGAAACGGGTTGATTATACGGAATTCCGGGCAGCAGTCTTCACAAACCTCACGATGGACCATCTCGACTTCCATAAGACAATGGGAAGCTATTATGAAGCAAAGAAGAGATTGTTCTCTGAACTGCTTGCTGAAAACGGAACGGCTGTCATCAATGTAGATGATGAATGGGGCAGAAGGCTGCTTGAAGAGGTTTCTAATGACAAAAGGCATGCAACAACAACATACGGGATTTACAGGGATGCGGATGTGATGGCCTTAGATATTGAGAGCTCGTTCTCCGGCATTGCTTTCAACCTGAGGCACGGGGACAGGTCATACAGGGTCAGTTCTTCACTTATAGGTATGCCCAATGTTTATAATATAATTGCCTCAGTATCAGTAGCCATTGCCCTTAACATACCCTGCGAGCAGATAATCAGGGGGATTAAGGATGCTGTACCTGTTAAAGGTAGGATGGAGGGCATAAACATAGGACAAGACTTCCTCTGTCTCGTGGATTATGCACACACGCCTGATGCACTCGAGAGGCTTATATCCTCTGTCAGGGATATTACGGAAAGGCAGGCAATATCAACTGAAGAGTTGCCGCACCGCATAATCACTGTTTTCGGCTGCGGTGGCAACAGGGACAGGGGAAAGAGACCGATAATGGGTGAGATAGCAACGAGACTGAGCGATTATGTGATAATTACTTCCGATAACCCGAGAAGGGAAGACGCAATGGGCATAATCAGGGAGATAGAGTCCGGGATAGAAAAGGAGAACTATGTTGTGATGCCTGACAGGCGTGATGCGATAAATACGGCTGTCAGGAACGCAGGGAGAGGCGATGTCATTATCATCGCAGGCAAGGGTCATGAAGATTATCAGGAGATAGGAGATGTGAGGCACAGGTTCAGTGATGTTGAGGTCTCGATGGAGGCGATAGCGAATAAACTTAAGGGAGCACGGGCAGATGAGGCATGATCTGTCCGTTTAATGATTGTATATGGCGTTTACACTTAAAGAAATAACCGAGGCGACAGGCGGAAAAGTGATTTATGGCAACCATGACGCAATGTTATTTACAGGTGTCTCAATAGATTCGAAGACTATCAGGAGCGGAGACCTGTTCGTTGCATTAAAGGGAGAGAGGTTTGACGGGCACAATTTTCTGATGGATGCCCTCAGTGCAGGCAGTGGCGCGCTTGTGAGCATGCCTCCTGTTGAGCCTGTGAAGGGAAAAGCTATTGTCTATGTTAAGAATTCTCTCAAGGCGCTTCAGGACCTTGCCCGTTATGAGAGGATGAAGAGAAAAATAAGCGTCATCGGTGTTACAGGCACAAACGGCAAGACAACCACAAAAGAGCTGATAGCATCGATACTCTCTGTGAGATACAGGGTGCTGAAGAATTCAGGCAACTTGAACAACCATATAGGGCTTCCCTTGAGCCTTCTTAAGATTGAGGACACGCAAGAGTTTGCAGTCCTCGAGATGGGTGCAAGCCTCAGGGGAGACATAAAGGAGTTATGCGATATTGCTGCCCCTGACTTCGGAGTCATTACAAATATCGGCCCGGGCCATCTTGAGGGGTTTGGGAGCATTGATACTATACGCGACACCAAGCTCGAACTCCTTGACGCCGTCAACTCTATTGCGGTTAATGCCGATGATCTCTTCCTGATGGAAGGGGTGCACGCAAGGATCAAAAACCTGGAGGAGGAGAGGAAAAAGGTTGTCACTTTCGGCATTGATAACAAGGCTGATGTTTATGCAAGAAATATATTACTCGGGGAAGGGCGGTCTGCCTTTACTCTCTTTCTTGCTGACGGCAGCTCTGCTGAGGTAGCGATGGATACAGGCGGAAGGTTCAATATATACAACGCCCTTGCAGCCGCCTCGGTCTGCAATTCTTTTGGGGTCTGCATCTCAGACATAAAGGAAGGGATAGAGGCTTTCAAGGGTGTGCCTATGAGGCTTGAGATAAAGGGGATGTTCGGTGCTACGGTCATAAGCGATGTTTACAATGCGAACCCTGCCTCGATGGAGGAGGCTGTAAAAGAGCTGATAAGGATAAGGAGACGCAGGGCAATTGCTGTGCTGGGCGATATGCTTGAGCTCGGAGCGTATGCAGAGGAGGCGCACAGGAAGCTCGGGAAGTGGCTTTCGAGTCTCGGTATAGATCTCTTTATTGCGGTCGGGCCGATGATGTCCAGGGCTGCAGAGGAGTTTTCAGCAGGCAGAGGCAGATCAGTTGTCGCAGAAGATTCCGTTAAGGCAAGGGATATACTCCTCGGCGTCTGTAATGAGGACGATACTATCCTTGTCAAGGGCTCGAGGGGAATGAATATGGAGAAGGTGATTGAAGTTTATCCGGGAAAGAGTTGTAATCCTGTCAGAAGCGGGGAGCTGAATGCTATATAGTCTCTTATACGGTCTCCATGAATGGCTTTCTCCGTTTAATGTCTTCAGGTATATAACCTTCAGGACAGCCGTGGCAGTGATAACTGCGATGGTAATAACATTCCTGATAGGCCCGGGGATCATAAAGAGGCTCAGGGGACTGAGCGTTACACAGCAGATAAGGGATGACGGCCCAAAGACCCATGCAGGCAAGTCAGGCACCCCAACCATGGGGGGGATTCTTATCATAATCTCTATTGTCATTACAGTCCTGCTTTGGGGAGACCTGAACAATATCTATATATGGGTGATGCTTTTCTCCCTCATCGGCTTTGGTGCGATAGGTCTTGCTGACGATTACCTCAAGACCGTCAGAAAGAACCATAAGGGCCTGAAGGCCTGTTATAAGTTTGGGGCCCAGTTGCTGATCGCATTGCTGATAGGGATATTCCTGTATTCAAACCCGAAGGACCCGTATAATGATATCCTTAGTGTGCCCTTCTTTAAAAAATGGCTTTTTGAGCTCGGGTGGTTCTATATCCCGTTTTCGATCCTCGTGATTGTCGGTTCATCAAATGCAGTGAACCTTACGGACGGCATAGACGGCCTGGCTATAGGTCTCATAGGTATTGCTGTGCTCGCAAACAGCGTGCTTGTCTATATATCAGGGCACAAAGGCCTTGCACAGTACCTTCAGGTGCTTTACCTGCCCGGCACAGGCGAGTTAACCGTTTTCTGCGGCGCGATGTTCGGTGCAGCCCTCGGATTCCTCTGGTATAACTCGTACCCTGCCGAGGTCTTTATGGGTGATGTCGGTTCCCTCAGCCTCGGCGGCACGCTCGGCACACTCGCAGTAATTACAAAACACGAGATAGTCCTTTTTGTAGTCGGCGGCATTTTTGTTATCGAGACACTCTCTGTGATGCTTCAGGTCGCATCATACAAACTGACCGGAAAGAGGATATTCAGGATGGCGCCTATCCACCATCATTTTGAACTGAAGGGCTGGCCTGAGCCTAAGGTCATTGTCAGGTTCTGGATCGTAGGTATAATGCTGGCCCTCTTGAGTCTTACTACTTTAAAGGTGAGGTGATGATGAAACAGTTGTCAGCCGTTAGTTGTCAGTCGTTTGTAACAGCAAAACAATTATTTATCGTAGTTATCTTTTCACTCTTCACTCTTCACTCTTCACTCTCTGTTGCCCAGGCTGTTGAGATTAGGTCAAAGGCTGCTGTTGTTATGGAGGAATCGACAGGGAGGGTGCTCTACGGTAAGAATCCGAACCTCAAGCTGCCGCCTGCAAGCACTACCAAGCTCGTAACTGCAATGGTAGTCCTCGACAGGATGAACCTCGATGATGTTGTAATCATAAGCGAGAAGGCTGCGAATGTATCTCCGATAAAGGCGGATTTCAGGCCTAACGAAAGGGTTACAGTAAAGACGCTCCTGTATGCAGCGCTTATACGGTCAGCCAATGATGCAGCAGTGGCGCTTGCAGAGGCTGTTGCAGGCTCTGAGCATGACTTTGTTGAACTGATGAACCAGAAGGTGCTCTCTCTCGGGATATCGGATTCGAGGTTTGCCAATGCGTCTGGACTGCCCGGAGGAGAGCAGTATACAACCGTTTATGACCTCTCGAGGATCATGAAGCGCGCGATGAGATACCGGACGATCAGGGATATTATTAATACCAAGGCAGGGTTTGTTGCTACTGAGGACGGAAGGAGCATCTTCCTTAAGAATATCAACAAGCTCCTCTGGTCTGACGACTCTATGCTCGGTGGGAAGACAGGCTATACAAGAAAGGCAGGCCACTGTTTTGTCTCTGCAGGAGAGCACGCTAACGATGTGGTAATAGTCGCTGTCCTCGGTGCACCGAACAGGGAGACGATGTGGAGGGAGTCAGAGTTATTGATGGAAAAGGGTTTTTCAATAAAGGACAGGAAGGAAGAACCTGTTATATATTTTACGAGGTCTGATTACAATGGCTCTGTCGAAAAGGCCTCGTATAATGCTCAGGGCATAGGAGAGAAAAAGACTTTCATAAAGAAGAAGGCCAAAAATTCAAAGATAGCGCTAAAAAAAGCCGCTAAAAACAAAAAAATAAGGGCAGGTAATTCAAAGATTGCATCTCAGAGAAATGCTAAGAATGAAGGGTGAGAAGGTGCTTGTTGTCGGTCTTGCTCGGAGCGGAGTCGGTTCAGCAAACCTCCTGTCCAACCTCGGATACAGGGTCTGCGTGACTGATAAAAAACAGGCCTCCGGGCTTGATCCTTATATCAGGCAGCTTAATCCGTCTGTTGAGTTGTCTCTCGGCGGTTATCCTGAAAGCCTTAACGGTTTCGGCCTTGTAGTCGTAAGCCCGGGTGTGCCGTTGAGCTGCGAGCCGGTTATTAAGGCAAGAGAAGGAGGCGTAAAGGTGATTGGAGAGTTTGAGCTTGCGTACAAGGCAATTATGAGTTCAGAGCTCAGATCCCTGGGTTTAGTCAAGAAACCTGAGTTTCTGGCTGTAACGGGTACGAACGGCAAGTCAACGACAACAACCCTCCTTGACTGGATGCTCAGAAAGTCAGGCTTTAAGACCCTTCTTGGAGGGAATATAGGGAATGCCTTAACAGAGGAAATCGTTAAGGCGGTCTGGGGCCGGGGAACAGGAGACTCGGGAAGTGAAGGGACATCATCTGCTGTCTCACACCGTGCGCATTACGATTATATCGTTGCTGAGGTCTCGAGTTTTCAGCTCGAAACAATAGATGAGTTCAGGCCCTTTGGTGCTGTGATTCTCAATATAACTCCGGACCATCTTGACAGGTATCGCTCGATTGCAGAGTACAGAGATGCAAAGGCAGCGGTTTCCCTCAATCAGCGAGAAGACGATTTCCTTGTACTCAATGCCGATGACCCTGAGATAAATAAAGTTAGAAGTGAGAAGTTAGAAATAAGAAGTAAAAAACCGGATATGTTTTATTTCAGCCGTCAGAAAAAGGTCAGGGGTGTCTATTTAAAGAACGGTGTTATCTACTGTAATTTTCCTGATTCTTCACTTCTCACTTCCCACTTCCCGCTTATGAACGCTGATGAGATAAAGATTAAGGGTGTCCATAACCTGGAGAATGCCATGGCCGCATCGGCCATGGCTCTCCTTGCAGGGTGTAGGCCTGAGAATGTTAAAGAGTCATTGAAGGAATTTCCGGGGCTTGAACACAGGCTTGAGTTTGTGAGAGAGTTTGAGGGCGTAAGGTATATAAATGACTCGAAGGGTACAAATGTCGGGGCAGTATTAAAATCCCTCGAGAGTTTTAAAGAGCCTGTGGTCCTGATTGCAGGTGGAAGGGACAAGGCAGGTGATTTCAGCCCTCTCGTGCCGCTTGTAAGGGATAAGGTTAAGACGCTTGTCCTTATTGGGGAGGCTGCAGTAAAGATAATGAAGGCACTTGGAGGATTGACTGATACGATTATTGCATCTGACATAAAAGATGCAGTGAATGTAGCGAAAAAGAAGGCTGCTGAAGGCGATGTTGTCCTGCTTTCTCCTGCATGTGCAAGCTTTGATATGTTCAAGGATTTTGAGGACAGGGGAAGGCAGTTTAAACAGGCAGTTATGGGGTTGGAAAAGGCATGCTGAGAAGGTGGCAATATGACAAGTGGCTACTCCTTATTACAGCAGTACTGGCCGGCTTTGGGGCACTCATGGTTTACAGCTCCACGTCAGTGGTAACGCCTCTGTTTGCCAAGAGGAACATTGACCAGTTCTTCTATTTTAAGCGCCATATGTTTACGGTCTTTGTTGCTATTTTTTTCATGGTCCTTGCGTGCAGGATCAGTCCTGAAAACCTGAAAAGGTTCGCTATACCTTTATTAGTATTTTCATTCATCCTCCTCGTCCTCATTTTTGTGCCTAAGATAGGCGTCAGCGCAGGTGGCGCGAAGAGGTGGCTCAGGGTCTGGCCTTCAACCTTCCAGCCTTCAGAGCTTGCAAGGCTCGCGATGGTTGTATTCCTCGCAAAGTACATATCGTCACCATCCTACAGGAGCGACAGCAGCATCTCGTTTCTGATACCTGTTCTTATCATGAGCGCATTCCAGATTGTGTTCATAAAGCAGCCTGATTTCGGTGCTGCAATGAGTATGGGCATTCTTACCTTTGCCATGCTGGTCCTGTCAGGCGTAAAACTGCGTTATTTGGCATATATGAGCGTTCTTTTCGTGCCTGTCATTATAAAACTCGTAATGGAGCCTTACAGGCTAAAGAGGGTCCTTGCATTCCTCGATCCATGGAAAGAACCACAGGGTTCGGGGTTCCAGCTCGTGCAGTCTTTCATAGCCCTCGGAAGCGGAGGCTTCACAGGGATCGGGCTTGGAGAGAGCAGGCAGAAACTCTCATTCCTTCCTGAGTCGCATACAGATTTCATATTTTCGCTTGTAGGCGAAGAACTCGGTTTCGTTGCTGCAGCAATAGTTATATGCCTCTTCATCCTCTTGTTTATTAGAGGTATCCTTATAGCTAATAAGTCAAAAGACCCCTTTGTTTACTACCTCGCCTCCGGGTTGTCGATGATGATAGCGCTGCAGGCGCTGATAAACTTTTTTGTTGTGACAGGCCTGGCACCGACCAAGGGACTGCCCCTGCCGTTTATAAGTTATGGCGGCTCTTCACTCCTTGTGAATATGACAGCAATAGGTATCCTCCTGAACCTCTCAGGAAATGAGGACAGAAGGGATGTCCTCGACAGGACCAAAGGTCTCATCGACAGAAAGAAGGCTTTAATATCCGTTTATGGCCGTGAACATCACGTTGAAGCGGCTGATGAGAAATGAGCAGCAGGGCATGAATGGAAAGGCCGTTAAGGATAGTTATCGCAGGCGGAGGGACAGGAGGTCATCTCTTCCCCGGTATCGCTGTGGCAGAGGAAATAAAGAGGAGGGATATGCTGTCTGAGGTCATATTTGTAGGAACAGAGTATGGCATAGAGGCATCTGTTATACCGAGGGAAGGTTATCCCCTGAAGTTCCTCAGGGCAGAAGGGGTTGTCGGCAAGTCTGTGGTAAGGAAGATAAAAGGGACTGCAAAGATGGTCTTCTCCCTGCTTGATTCCTACAGATTGTTGCGAAGCCTCAGGCCTGACGTTGTGGTAGGAACCGGTGGATATGCCTCTTTCAGTCCTGTTCTCGCAGGCCGCCTGATGTCCCTGCCGACAGTGGTCATGGAGCAGAATGCAGTGCCTGGGCTTGCAAACACACTGCTTGGCAAGATCGCTGATGCAGTCTGCGTCACCTATCACGAGAGCATCTCGTACTTCCCGGTTAACAAGACATTTATAACAGGGAACCCTATAAGGGATGGTGTTTTGTCCGGCACGAAGGAGAAGGCATATGATCTCTTCGGCCTCGGGAAAGACAAGTTCACAATCCTTGTCCTGGGCGGCAGCTCAGGTGCAAGAAAAATAAACAATGCAGTATGCGAGGGCTTCAGCCATCTCACAATGGTGAAAGCGAAGATACAGTTCCTGCACCAGACAGGAAAGGCAGACTATGAGGCAATAAGAGAGACATACAGGAAATGGGGTTTCAGCGGAACTGTGACTGCATTCATTCACCGGATGCCGGAGGCATACGCAGTCGCAGACCTTGTTATATCAAGGGCAGGTTCGAGCACCCTTGCTGAACTTATGGCCATAGGCAAGGCTTCGATACTGATACCCTATCCCTATGCAGCAAACAACCATCAGGAATTTAATGCACGCAAGCTCTCCGGGATGAATGCAGCAAGGATGATACTTGACCGCGACGTGAACGGGGAGGGTCTTGCGAAGAACATAATGGAGCTTTACAGCGACAATAATGTCAGACTCGAACTGCAGAAGGCATGCAGTGCACTCGGGAAGCCTGATGCAGCACAGAAGGTTGTGGATATAGTTATGAGTCTGGTGAGGGCGAAGAAGGTCAGGAGAACCGAACTTAAGGCAGCAAGAAACAGGACGGGGAAAGAAAATTAATGGTCAGTTTCAGATGTGAGGCAGGCAATGTTTGAGCGTTACAGGACGATACACTTTGTCGGTATAGGCGGTATAGGCATGAGCGGCATAGCAGAGGTGCTCCATACCCTCGGTTATGAAGTGACAGGGTCTGATATGAAGGAGTCAGATACTGTTTTGAGGCTCAGGGATATCGGGATAAAGGTCTTTGTAGGACACAGGGCCGAAAATCTGGATGATGCGCATGTTGTAGTGGTTTCTTCAGCAGTATCTCCAGAAAACCCTGAGGTAGCGGCTGCAAAGGCGAGATCAATCCCTGTGATACCGAGGGCTGAGATGCTGGCGGAGCTCGGAAGACTTAAATATGGGATACTCATTGCAGGCTCTCACGGTAAGACTACAACGACTTCACTGGTGGCGACGATACTCTCACATGCGGATATGGACCCCACCGTTGTCATCGGCGGCAAACTAAGGTCCCTGGGAAGCAATGCGAGGCTCGGACAGGGTGACTTTATAGTTGCAGAGGCTGATGAGAGCGACGGCTCCTTCCTTAAACTCTCTCCGACCATTGCAGTCGTTACAAACATAGACAGGGAGCACATGGACTTCTTCAAGAGCATGGATTCCCTAACAAATGCCTTTGTCTCCTTTATAGACAAGGTCCCGTTTTACGGGCTCTCGATACTCTGTATAGAAAACCGGTATGTAAGCGAGATATTGCCCCTGCTCCACAGGAGGTATCTGACGTATGGCCTCTCAAAGGAGGCTGACATATACGCAATCAATATCAGGAACGGGTTCCTGTCTGTGAGTTTCGATGTTGTTTATAAGGGCGAGAATATCGGGAATGTCAGGGCGCCCTTGCCGGGGATTCATAATGTTTTGAACAGCCTTGCGGCTATTGCGGTCGCGATAGAGCTTAAGATCAGCACTAAAAAGATATTTGATGCATTGCAGGGTTTCAGCGGCATTCAGAGGAGGTGTGAATTTAAGGGCGAGGTGAACGGCATAAGGGTCTTTGACGATTATGGACATCATCCGTCCGAGATCAGGGCAACTCTGGAGGCCGTGAGAAATTCACTTGAGAGCGAGTCTGAAAACAGCGGATCAGTGAGGGGCAGGCTTATTGTGCTCTTTCAGCCTCACAGGTATTCGAGGACTAAGGACCTGCTCCACGAATTCGGCTCATGTTTTGTTAACGCTGATCTTGTTTTTCTTCTGGATATATACCCTGCAGGCGAGAAACCGATTGAAGGTATAAACTCAGAGGCGATCCTGAAGGAAATAAGGGCAAACGGCCATAAGGACGTAAATTATATCCCTGAAAGGGATGTGTTTATAAGAGATATTACCGGCAGGCTGAGGCCGCAGGATGTCCTCCTTACCCTCGGTGCAGGAGATGTCTGGAAGGCAGGAGAAGACCTGCTTGTGAGGATGAGGGCTTAAGGTGTGCCATTCAGGGAAATGGCCGGGAACAGCATATAACACGGGACGGACTGAATAAAATGGACATTGCAATATTAAAGGACATGTTCAGCGGGGATATGCAAAAAAAGGGGGTCTTCTTTGATGAGCCGATGAAAAGGCATACCACGCTCAGGATAGGCGGACCTGCGGATATGTTTACGGTACCCGGGGACATAATCTCACTTAAGGGCCTTTTGACAATGCTCCGGGACGAGGATATACCAATAATGCCTCTCGGCGGAGGCAGCAACCTCCTTGTCTCTGATAGCGGTATTGAAGGGGTTGTGCTCTCGCTTGCAGCGTTTGACCGCATAGAGGTGCTGAGAGATAAGGGTGATGATGTAAGACTTTTTGTGGGGTCGGGTCTGCCTCTGCAGAAAGTGGTAAACTTTTGCAAAGAAAAGGGCTTCAGCGGTATAGAAGGCCTTGCCGGCATCCCGGGGTCTGTCGGCGGTGCCGTGCGCGGCAATGCCGGTTCCTTCGGATACGAAACAGACAGGGTTGTGGAGTCAGTCGCTCTTTTAAGGAAGGATTTATCGATATCAATATTAGACAGCAGCAGGCTTAGCTTCGGGTACAGGTCAAGCTCATTGGGCGATGAGGACATTATACTCAGTGCGAATATGATACTTAAGAGAGGCGATGCTGGGGATGTGAGCAGGACGACAAGCGGGTATCTGCAGGAGAAGGTAAAGAAGCAGCCCCTGTCAGGACACTCAGCAGGCTGTGTGTTTAAAAACCCTGCCGGAGGTTATGCAGGAAGGCTTATTGATGAAGCCGGGTGCAAGGGCATGAGGAGAGGGGATATAGAGGTAAGCGGCATTCATGCAAATTTCTTTATGAACACCGGCAACGGCACTGCATCTGACTTTGTTGCCTTGATGGATGATGTGAAGGAAAAGGTTATCAGGATGTCCGGAATAGAACTCGAGCCCGAGATAAGGATTACGGGGAGATTCTTATGCTGACAGAAAAGCGCATCGGCATTCTTATGGGAGGCATATCTGCAGAGAGGGACGTCTCTCTAAAGAGCGGCAGTGCTGTTATAAATGCACTTAAGGGGCTCGGATACGATGTAATCGGTATAGACATAGTGCCGGCAACAAACTATGAGGCCGGGGTCGTGGATACGGACCTGAAGACCACTTCTTGTGCCCCATCACGCATAAGCGATACGCTTTTAAATGAAAAAGTCAGGATAGTATTTCTTGCACTCCACGGCGGATACGGAGAGAACGGGGCTATTCAGGGACTGCTCGATATAATGGGCATCCCATACACAGGCTCGGGTGTCCTCGCATCTGCCCTTGCCATGGACAAGGAGGCTTCAAAAAAGATATTCCTTTATCACAATATACCCATACCTCCTTTCAGTGTTGTGTGTCGTGAATCGCCGGGCGTAAACAGAGAATCAGCAGATGCCGGCTTTCCTATGCCGTGGGTTATTAAGCCTGCAACAGAGGGTTCGAGCATCGGTGTGAGTATTGTGAAGGATAGGTTCTCTCTGACACCTGCCTTAGAAAACGCCTTTGAGTTCAGTGACAGGGTAATCCTTGAGAAGTATATAAGGGGTAAAGAGGTTCATGTAGGAATTCTTAGAAACACGGTTATCGGCTCTGTAGAAGTCAGGCCGAAGCTTGAGTTTTACAGTTATGAAGCAAAGTATAATAAGGGCCTTACAGACTATGTCCTCCCCCCTGACATAGCACCGGAGCTGCTTAAGAGGGCAGAGACTGTTGCGCTCTCGGCTCACATGGCCCTCGGCTGCAGGGGCGCCACGAGAGTCGATACTATAATTGATGAACACGGTGAATCTTATCTGCTCGAGGTCAATACAATACCCGGAATGACAGAGACGAGTCTTCTGCCGAAGATAGCAGCGCATTCAGGCCTTGATTTTCCTGCCCTGATAGAGAGGATGCTCATAGACGCTATAAAAGAGAAGGTTCCTGCATGAAGACGATGTACATAAAGAAGAATAAGAGGTCGTCAGCCCAACATATACCGATGAGGGTTTACGGGGTATCGGCGGTCCTGCTTGTGCTGCCGCTTGCGGCATGGCTTGTGATGAATTACGCAGGAGGCATAGGCATCAGGATCAGTATATTCCCTGTTAAAGAGGTTGTTTTTAGCGGCAACAAACATTTATCACCGGGTGAACTTGAGACGATATCAGGGATCAAACAGAACGAAGATCTCCTTATGCTCTCTACAAAAAAGACAGCAGAGAAAATGCTGTTGTCACCCTGGATAAAGAAAGTGAGTGTCAGAAAAGATTTTCCTGAAAGGCTGCTTATAAATATCACAGAGGCTGTGCCTTTTGCGATACTCGATAAAGATGGAGAGATGTCTTTGATCGACGAAAGGGGCAATCTGCTCGAAAAGATGAAGACAGACCCTGTCCCCTTCCTGCCGATAATACACGCAGGGCCCGCTGACGGGAATGAAAATTTCATGGAGGCACTCAGTCTTGCGAGGATTATAAGGGATAAGGAGATAGCTACCGAGAGGACCCGCGTAGAGATATTAGCGAATGGAAAAGGCCCTGAGGAGATGTCCCTAATTGTCGACAATCTCCTCATAAAGATAGGCCGCGGTGACTATGAGAGGAAACTCAACAGGCTCTTTGCGATTGAAGAAGAGATAAAGAAGAGGGCTGTGGCCCTCGATCACATCGATCTGAGGTTCGCCAACAGGGTGGTCGTTAAACCTATAAATGAGGTTATTAGATAATGCAGCAAAAACCACTCAGTAGGGCAGAAGGCATTGCAGTCGGCCTCGATATAGGGACAACAAAGATCTGCGCTATTGTGGGCAGGAAGGAACATCCCGGCACAGGGGTCATCGCTGTCGGTTCATCTGTTTCAGCAGGCTTGAGAAAGGGGATTGTCGTGGACATGGATCTCACTACCCGGTCGATAAGAAAGGCCTTGGATGAGGCTGAGGATAAGGCCGGATTCAGGATCACGTCTGTACATATCGGTATAGCCGGAGGCCATATTAAGGGTTTTAACGGCTATGGCGCAATCGGCATAAGGGGAGGAGAGATAACAGAGGACGACATTGACAGGCTTGTTGATTCTGCCGGTGCTGTATATGTGCCTGTTGACAGGGAGGTGCTGCATGTCGTACCTGCCTGCTACAAAATCGACGGCCAAAACGGGATAAAGAACCCTGTAGGCATGCGAGGCAAGAGGCTTGAGGCCGGTGTCCATATCGTGACCGGTTCAGTGACATCTGTCCAGAACCTGATTAAGTGTTGCGAGGCAGCCGGCGTAGAGGTTGCAGACATAATCCTGGAGCCGCTCGCATCTGCTGAGTCTGTGCTGACTAAAGCGGAGAAGGATTCCGGTGTCGCAATCGTGGATATCGGTGGAGGGACAACAGACATCGCAATATATGCAGGCGGTGTTTTAAGGCATACAGCAGTGCTTGCGATCGGAGGCAACCATTTGACAAACGATATAGCCGTTGGCCTTGGTGTACCTTCTGATAAAGCGGAGGAAATTAAAAAGGGCTGCGGATGCGCTATTAAGGAGATGGCCGGAGAGACTATCAATGGAAGCGCTGATGAAGGCCATGGCAGTGAAATCCCTGTTGATTATCTTGCAGAGATCATACAGGCGAGGTGTGAAGAGCTTTTGGGGCTTGTGAAAAAAGAGATTGAGGGGTTTTTGAGTCCGTCCGCAACAGCAGTTATTGTCCTGACAGGCGGCACGTCCCTGTTAAGGGGCATACGTGAACTTACTGAGAACATAACAAGCTTTCCTGTAAGGATGGGAGTTCCTACAGGCATGACAAAGATAGGATTTGTCGACAGTCCTATTTATGCAACTGGTGTCGGTTTGGTCAAATACGGACTGAGGCATTGTTCTGACCATGACTTTGAATCATCAGGGATATTTGAACGTATGAAAGAATGGGTCAGCGGTTATTTCAATAAAAAATAAGAAGGAGGACTTATGTTTGAAATCGAGGATGTAAAAGGCCAGACTGCAAAGATAAAGGTAGTGGGTATCGGAGGAGCAGGCGGAAATGCAATAAACAACATGATCGCCTCAAATCTCCACGGTGTAGAGTTCATAGCTGTGAACACTGACATGCAGGTCCTCGAGACATCACTCGCGCCAATAAGACTCCAGATAGGGGCAGGCATAACTAAAGGGCTTGGTGCAGGCTCTGACCCTAAGGTAGGCAGGCAGTCTGCGCTTGAGGACAGAACATTGATAGCGGAGGCCCTCGAGGGTGCTGATATGGTCTTCATCACAGCAGGCATGGGGGGCGGGACCGGTACGGGTGCTTCTCCTGTTATCGCAAATATTGCGAGGGAACTCGGGGCCCTGACTGTGGCGATAGTGACAAAGCCCTTCTTTTACGAGGCTAAGACGAGGGCGACGAATGCTGAGGAAGGGCTTAGGGAATTAAAAGAGTGTGTGGATACCCTGATTGTTATACCTAATGACAGGATAGCTGAGGTGGTAGATAAGAAGACTCCGCTTGTTAAAGGTTTTGCAGTTGCGAATGATGTCTTGAAACAGGCCATCCTTGGCATATCAGAGATAATCCTGACCCCCGGACTCATCAATGTTGACTTTGCAGATGTAAGGACAATAATGCAGAACACCGGCAGGGCAGTGATGGGTGTAGGGATAGGCAAGGGAGAAGGCGGCGCTATCGAGGCAGCACGGAAGGCGATATCAAATCCCCTGCTCGAAAATTCATCTATCGAGGGCGCAAGGGGCATTCTAATAAATATAACCGGCGACCTGAACCTGACGCTCAGCGATGTGCAGGATGCTGCATCGATAATTTATGATTCAGCACTTGAGAACGCCAACATAATCTTCGGAGCTGTAATTGACCCTGATATAGAAGGCGAGATCAAGATAACTGTTATTGCAACAGGCCTTGATGAGGCAAAGAAGCAGGCCGATCTGCCGCCGTTGAAGAGATGGGCGCCAATGCCGGCAAAAGAGCCATCTGTATACAAAGGGTCTGAAAGGGTTCTTTCTAAAAACCTGAGGCCGGCCGTTAGCTTGAACACGCTTGTCTCTGACCTGCTCCCGTATGATGACCCTATTGATGTCCCGACTTTTCTGAGAAAAACGCTTCCGGATGCGGTCCTGAGTGAGTAGGGATTATGGATTGAGTTTCTCGTCACGCTTGTCCCTCCCAAAGAAGGGCCTCCCCTCCCCCTGGAGGCCCTCCCCCCCTCCTCCCCCAGTTGAATGAAGCCCTGAAAGTATTAACCGGCTGTTATCAGCAGCCGGAGGCCTTATATCGCAGGGGATAAATGTTATAATTATGAAACAGAATGGCTGAAAGGACATACAGGATAAGACAGAAGATTAAAGGGATTGTCTCGATTCTCATCGGTATTTATGTTGCGCTCAGTGTCGCAACGTATTCTGAATGGGACCCTTCATTTTTTGTCTTCACAACATTTTCCACAAGGAACTATGGCGGATTAATAGGCTCGTATATCGCTGACCTCTTTGTTGCCTCTTTAGGTATAGTCAGCTTTGCCCTGCCTGTGATTTTAATTGTCTTTGGGGTCAGGAGATTAATCGGCAGGGAAGGCCATGTTGTTTATACTGCCGGCACCATACTCTTTGTCTTTTCTACAGCAGTGCTCGCATCTCTAATAACAGAGACATTTCAGTGGAATGTAAAGAGGGCCGGAGGGATTATCGGTTCAGCATCTTCAGGACTCCTCGTATCCGTACTTTCTATCCCAGGCGCATATATATTACTGCTCGCAATATGGCTATTTTCTTTAATAATGCTTAGCCCGGTATCAATTTCATCTATCCTGAGAAAACCGGAAGGGCCTCCTCAAGAGCCGTCTCCCGATTTAACCGGACCGCCCGGTAAAGAGGATGAAGGGATTACTCCTCTGGTGATAGATGAGGCGCAGGCGGGCGAGCCACTGATCATACATGGAGATACGAACATGCCTGCAGAGTCATGGGATAGTGTTCTGCCTGTCCCTGAGGCTGAAGCGGATGAAGAAGCGAACGAGGAAACAGGTTATGAGGATGTCCGGAAGGATTCTGCAACAAGCAGCATTGCCGAATATATACTGCCTGATGCCGGGCTGCTCAGGTCTTCTGAGCAATCCATGTCAAGGCCTTCGAGAGAAGAGATAATCGCAAGCTCATCCCTGCTTGAGCAAAAGCTGAGGGACTTCGGGGTTGAAGGAAGGGTTACTCAGGTACAGCCCGGCCCTGTAGTGACTATGTATGAGTTTGAGCCTGCGCCGGGTGTGAAGATAAACCGTGTCGTATCTCTCTCAGATGACCTTGCATTATCTCTTAAGGCGCAGAGTGTGAGGGTCTCTACACTTCCTGGCAAGGCTGCAATTGGGATTGAGGTGCCTAACAAGAACAGGGAGACGGTCTGTCTGAGGGAGATAATCTCTTCAGAGGTTTTCCGGAAGAGCCGCTCAAAACTGACCCTTGCGCTCGGCAAGGACATCTATGGAAACCCTGTAGTGGCAGACCTTGCCAAGATGCCCCACCTGCTTGTTGCAGGTGCAACAGGTGCAGGCAAAAGCGTCTCGATCAATTCAATGGTAATGAGCATCCTTTATGAGGCTACACCAAAAGAGGTCAAGATGCTGATGATAGACCCCAAACTTTTAGAGCTCTCTGCTTATGAAAGAGTCCCCCACCTCATCTCACCTGTGATAACAAACCCGAAGGAGGCAGCAGGGGCTTTAAAGAAGCTCGTCTTTGAGATGGAGAGACGGTACAGGCTGCTCGCTGAAAAGGGGGTCAGGAACATCGAAGGGTTTAATGCAGCTGCAGTTGAAGCTGAGAGGCTGCCTTATATTGTCGTTTTCATAGATGAACTTGCAGACCTCATGTTTGCCTCAGCGAGCGATGTTGAGGACTCTATTGCACGCCTGGCACAGATGGCGAGGGCCTCAGGCATTCACCTGATACTCGCAACACAGAGGCCGTCTGTGGATGTTATTACCGGGATAATCAAGGCGAATTTCTCTGCGCGTATAGCCTTTCATGTCACCTCAAGGATCGATTCGAGGACGATTATTGATGCACAGGGGGCAGAGCAGCTTCTCGGAAAGGGAGATAAGCTCTTTATGCTCCCGGGCGTAAGGATAACGAGGATACATGGGGCACTCGTGACAGAGGAGGAGATAAGGGCGACTACTGATTTTATCTCGACACAGGGACATCCGGACTACACATTGTTCGAGAGCCTTCAGGTTGTTGACCAGAAGAATGAAGGCCTGCCTTCTGACAGGGACGAGATGTACAATAAGGTCATTGATTTTGCCGAGTCAGTCGGTGAGGTCTCTATATCTTCTATTCAGAGGAGATTCAAGATCGGGTATAACAAGGCAGCAAGGATTATGGAGATTATGGAAGAAGACGGCCTCGTAGGCCCCCAAAAGGGTGCAGGAAAACCGAGGGATTATATCGGGCGAAGGTAAACAAAGCTGAGAGCTAAGAGTTGAGGTCTAAACACTAAAGAGATGGTTGTTCGAAATGAATTTATGAGATGGAAATAGATGAGCTCAATTTTTTACTGAAAAAGAGTTATGGCGGCCGGCAGCTTGCATCTGTCTGTACAGGCCGGACCGATTCCAGACTGAAGGAGATCTTCTCTTCCTCAGGTGTGAGAATGCCTCTTTGCCTCATTGCTGTCGGAGGTTACGGCAGGGGCGAGCTCGCCCCGTTTTCTGATATAGACATAATGCTCTTTGCAAAGGACAGATCCTCGTCCGGGTCTGCTGAAGACCTGCTTTACAGGCTCTGGGACGCCAAGCTCGACATAAGCCACTCCTTCAGGACTCCTGCTGACTGCATAAGCGAGGCAAAGAGGGACATCAGGACAAAGACCTCCTTGTTGGAGCACAGATTTATAGCAGGCGACCAGGAGCTTTACAGATATTTCTGTGAGACTGTCTATCCTGAGGTCGCATACAGGAGACAAAAGGATTTTGTCTCAGAGAAACTGAGGGAGTCAGAGACAAGGCACAGGAGATCAGGAGATTCTGTGTATATGCTCGAACCCAATATAAAGGACGGGAGGGGCGGTTTGAGGGATGTTCAGACAATGCTCTGGCTTGCGGGTGTGAGGTTCCGCATCAGGCGGCTTGAAGAGCTTTCCAGCATAATCTCAACACAGGATTTGGAGAGGCTCAGAAAGGCGTATGATTTCCTGCTTAAGGTAAGGTTCTGTCTGCACGTGCTCAGCAAAAGGAAAAACGATACTCTATCATTCGAATTCCATGAACGTATTGCAGACATGACAGGTTTCAAAACTTCAAGGAAATTCCTCGCTGCAGAGAGGTTCATGAGGTACCTCTACCTTAAGGAGTCGATAATAAATGCCCTGTCATCTTCGGCCATTGACATTATAAGCGTTCTTTACAGCGCTGAAAGGGGCAGGGGTGATAGTCTCTTCAGAAATATGTTCAGGAAGAAGGATATAACCCCTGATTTCTATATATCAAAAGGCAGGATTGCTGCCTCGGAAGGCGTCCTGAAAAACGATCCGGAAAAGGTCGTTGAGGCATTCTACATCATGTCGAAGACAGGGAGGAAATTCAGTCCTGTTCTGAGAGAAGAGGCCAGAAAATGCCTTCCGCGAATCAGCAGGAGGTCGAGGGGGTCGCACAATACCGTTGAATGGTTCATGGGGATTGTCGGCGGCGAAAGGGCATATGAGACGCTCAGGGAGATGCATGATTGCGGAGTGCTCGGCAGGCTGATACCCGAGTTTGGTGCCCTGAGCTTCCTTGTAGTCTATGAGCCATACCACAAATATACTGTTGACGAACATTCGCTGCGTGCTGTCAGGAACTTAATGGCCCTGATCAATACGAGATACAAGAGCCTCGAACATCTGTCGGCCGTATTCAGGGGTATAAGGCAGAGGGAAGCCCTCGTGCTTTCACTCCTGCTCCATGACATAGGCAAGGGGTCCGGCGGATATCATGAAGAGGCGGGATATATAGACATTAAAAATATCATCGAAAGGTTTCACCTCGACAAGGGACTCAGAGGCAGGATAGAATTTCTTGTAAAAAACCATACACTAATGGCCTCGATTGCATTCAGGAGGGAGATCGAGGACCCTGAAGTGATAGCGGATTTTGCTGATGAAGTGGCGGATGTCGATAATCTCGACGCACTCTATCTTCTGACATATGCAGACATGGCCTCAGTGAGCCAGGATTTCTGGACTGAGTGGAAGTCTTATCTGCTCAAGACGCTCTACGAAGCCACACATTGTTACCTTGAAGGCATTAAGGACAAGACGTTGAATATGCATAATACCCTTACGGGCAAAGAGGGCTTGAATAGTTTTGTCTCGCTTATGTCGAGAAGGTATATCGTATCTACTCCTCAGGAAAGGCTGCAGATGGATTATGATGTCCATAAGGAGGTCGTGAGGGAGGGTTTTTCCTTTAGGGTTATCGAGAACCCAGGCGGTGCAGAACTGACTGTGGGTGCCTGGGACAGGCCCGGTCTTTTTTCTCAGATTGTAGGCCTGATATCCTCGTTGGGAATGAACATATTCAGGGCGAGGATATATACTGCCGGTGACGGCAGCGTAATCGACAAGATACAGATCTCTAACTGGAGGGAGATCTGGTGGGAAGGGTTGGAGGATAAGTTTAGAGAGAACCTTAGAGGTATGCTTATTGAAGGCAGGAAGATAGATATGCTTCCTAAACGTTCGTATATGCCTGATGCTGCCGGGGATGGTTTGTGGTCAGTGCCGGTCATGCCTGCAAGGTTCAAACCTTTTATAGAGATAGACAATGAGACCTCTGATGAGAAAAGCCTGGTTGAATTTTTTGCAAGGGACAGGCTCGGGCTGCTTTATGATGTCTCGAAGCTCATGTTTGAGATGGGGTTTGATATTATATCAGCGAGGATAAATACGGATTCCGGCATCGCAAATGATATATTTTATATCCAGTCCGGCGGAGGGAAGATAGAGGGTCAGGATTTGCAGGTACTCATGACGGCATTGTGGGACAAGATAGCATGATAAGGAAATATAGTTCAACAAAACTGGTTTTAGTATCGGTTGCACTGCTTTTTGTTGCCGCTGCTTTTTTTGCCGCAAGGGGCCCGCATATATCAAACCTTCTCAAGAGGCTTATACTCCCTGAACTCTCGTCGGCAACAGGTAAGGAAGTCCTTGCGCAGAAGATATATATTAACCTTTTTCCCCTTTCCGTAGAGGCCAAGGAATTAAGGGTCTTTGAGAAAGGTAATGAGATTTTTTATGCGCCCCGGGTAAAGGGATATATTAATATTTCGGGGTTTTTAAACAGGGAGATTGTCCTGAGGAGGCTTGCTGTTAAAGAGCCGGTCTTAAGGACTGATGCCGCTCAGCTTAATGATATTATCGAAAAGGTGAAGGAGTATATAAGGACAGAGAGGGGGTTCTCCCTGAAAGTCCTGCTGAAGTCAGCAGTTATCGAGGATGGAGGTTTTGACTTCTCAGTAAAGGACGGATCTTTCAGGGGCAGGGGCCTCAGCGGCGAATTTGTTGCCGGCCTGCCTTTTGGCGGAATCTCAAAGAACCCTGCATCCCGTATGAGCTTTGATCTGAAAGAGATGACCGTCGCAAAGAAGGAGCTACCTGTTCTTAAGGCATCACTCAGCGCAGCCATGCTGTTAAAGGATGGCGTTATTGATCTGAAGAAGTTTCATTCTGGTTTTTACGGCTCTTCAGTCGAGGGAGCCGGCAGGTATTCGGAGGGAAACAGCAGTTTTGAGATAGGCGCAAACCTCCTTGTGAAATCCTTCCGGGACGTTTTTGGCCTGAAGGGCAGGGGCGACGGAGAGATTAGGGCAAAGGGTGTAGTGAGCTTTGAGAAGGGTGAGATGACAAGACCTGTCCTTGACCTGAAGTTAAAGGGAGACATGTACGTCCAGACCCTGCTTGAGTTTTTTAAAGTGGATGAAGAGGTCGAAGGGGCATTAACCTTCAGCGGCAGCCTGACCGGACCTGTTACAGGGCTCAAAGGTCATGCTGATGCACGGCTGAGGAACGGGAATCTCTTTAGTGTCTCTGTTGATGACCTTAAGTGCAAGGTAGCTTATGAGGACGGGATTCTCCATTTCAGTGAGGGGGAGGCATCTTTATACAATGGGAAGGCGTCTGCCGGTGCGACCGTAAGAGTAACCGGCGAAAGTTATTTTACATTGGATATAAAGGCCTCTGACATAGACAGCCGTGCCATATTCGGCCTGATAGACTGGGACCCGGGCATCCCGGCAGGCAAGGTCAAGGGAGAACTCAGTTCATCCGGCAGCGAGTTTGACCCCTCCGGGTGGTTTGATTATGAGAGCCCCGGAGGCGGCAATGATGTCCTCGGAAGGGTCAGTAAGGCAAAGGGTTTTTTCATTAAAAAAGGGCCTGTTATATCCTTTTACGAATCTGAGGCCTGGACTGATAAGTCCTCTTTAGCCTTTAGCGGAGATCTGGATATCTCGAGGGCAAGCCTCTCTATTAAGACAGTGTTAAGGACTGCAGACATAAGGGATATTACTGCACCATACCTTGTTGAGGCAAAAGGGTCAGGAGACTTTACAGGCATAGTCACAGGCAGCTTTAGTGATCCTTCAATAAACGGCAGGATAAGGCTTATCAACGCATATTTCAGTGAATATAATTTTGGGCGTATCCATGCAGATGTCGCATACAGGAAAGATATGGCAGAGATAAGAGACCTCTCTGCAGAAAACCAGACGTCTGCAGCATCTGTTAAAGGGCTTATAAGGTTCAGAGACGCAAAGGAGCTTTTTGAACTGCGAAGGCCTGAATATAATCTGTCTGCCACAATCAGGAACGCCGACCTTGAGGGTTTTTTGAAGCTGGCATACAAAAAGGCATTCAAACCCCTTCTTCAGGGAACCCTGAACGCTGATTTCAGGATCAGCGGCACGGAGACGAAGCCTTTTTATGAAGGCTCTGCAAAGATTGATAAGGCAAGTATAGGGGATGCAAAGATCGATTCTGTTACAATGCAGATGACATACAATTATGAGGAGCTGGTCTTTAAGAATGCGGTTTTCAGTAAAAACAGATCCGGCCTTAGGGCTGAAGGCAGATTGAATCAGGACGGTCATTTTAGTTTCAGGGCAGAGGGCAATGAGATACTGGTGAACGATATGCTCAATCTGGTGCTCTCAGGCGATTTTGCAAAGAAGCTGCCTGCAGAGATGTACGTGAATATGAAGGCAGAAGGCAGGGGTACACTCGACAAGCCTCAGATATCAGGCGAAGGAAGCGTTTATGGCGGAAAGTATAAGGGGATTGATTTGGGGAAGGGGAGCTTTAAGATATCTTTGAAGGACAGGGCACTGGTGTTTAATTCATCCCTTTTTAATGATAAGTTAACATTTAATGGAAACGCAAATCTCGTCAATAATATGCCTTGGAAGGCGCGGCTTGAGATAAGATCAGGGAGGTACGATTTTCTGACAGGTGCATTTCTGAAGGATATGCCGGATGACCTGCTGGTGCAATTGAAAGGGTATGCCGACCTGTCGGGTGACAAAGACCATGTAACAGCGACTGCTGCAATAAGTCAGCTCAATATAACTCTCTATGGTTACAGCTTCTCGAATGACTCCGATATCAGGCTCGACCTGTTCGACAGGAGGATCACGTTCACCTCTTTGAATATGAGGAGCGGCAGTACGTCTTTTAGCGTGAGCGGGAGCATCGGTTTTGCCAGAGGTTATGACCTTACTGTAGAAGGGAGCTCCGCATTATCCCCGTTGAAGGGTTTTTCTAATAAGATAGCCGTTATCAGGGGTGATTCGAGGTTTGTCTTTGCAATAACAGGGGGGTGGGACAGTCCTAAGATAAATGGGGGATTAGATATCAAAAACGGCCAGTTCGGCCTTAAAGATATCCCTCACAGGCTCAGCTCTTTGAGCGGATCTGTTTATTTTGATGAAGAAAAGATAGTTATTCAGAGGCTCTCGGGGAAATCAGGAGGAGGCGATGTTGATATCACAGGGGTTGCCTATCTCCAGAAGTTCAGGCTGAAAAGGTTTTTTGTGGATCTGGTGCTCAGGGATATCAGCATCCCTGTGTCGAGCGGTTTCGATCTGAACTTTGAGGGGAACTTCCTGTTAAAGGGTACTCCGGATTCCCGCATCATCAGCGGTAATATGAAACTGAACAGGGCGAGCTACAGACAGAGGGTTGAATGGAAGAGCTGGCTGCTGATGGCCAAGTCTGTTGAAAAACCGAGGGGAGAAGCAGGCGCCTTTGACAATACTGCACTGAATATCAGGATGCATGGAGCTGATAATATTACGGTAGATAACAATGTTGCAAGGGCCTCCCTGAAGATGGACCTGCTTTTGCGAGGTACTGTGGGCTCACCTTTAATATCCGGCAGGATCGAATCCAGGACCGGCACAGTCTATTTCAGGAATAACGAATTCAGGATACTGAATGCTGTTGCTGACTTTGTTGACCCGAGAAAGATCAACCCGCAGATCGAGATAACTGCGGAGACCTCTATCAGGGGATATAATATAAGAATGAGCCTTGACGGTCATCCCGATCATTTTAACCTTTCACTCGCCTCCGATCCCCCGCTTGACGAGGCTGACATGCTCGCCTTGCTTACAGTCGGCAGGTTAGGAAAAGAGATGAAGGGAATAGAGGGAGGAATCGGTGCAGGAGAGGCAACATCTTTTCTGACCGGCAAACTGCAGGACGTAGTTGAGGAAAGGGTCAGAAGCCTCACAGGGCTGGACAGGCTTGAGGTTGGCCCTTATGTATCAAAGACAACCAGGTCTGTCAGCCCGCGCGTGACTGTCTCAAAGAGGCTTCTTGGGGATAAGCTCTTTGTTACCTATTCGTCTGCAGTCGGTTCAACAGAGAACAATATATTAAAGCTCGAATACCTGTTCAGCAGGAATATATCTCTTGTCGGTGTGAGGGATGAAAAAGGCAGCATTGGCGGAGACGTCAAGTTCAGGTTTGAGTTCAAATGATGCGGGAGACAACAGCCATAAGACCCTGCGCATCCTTTGCCTTTAAAATAGCAGCAATATTTGTTTTGATTGCATCATTTACAGGCAGTGCCGGTGCAGTTGTCGAGAGGATAGATGTTGAAGGCCTCTATTCTATAAGCAGGGAGGAGTTGCTCATGCTCCTTGACCTGAAGCCCGGAGACCGGATTGATCCCTTAAGGGTCAGAAATGGGATAAAGCGGGCCTTTCTTAAGGGTGTTTTCGAGGATATAAAGGTTGTTACTGAAGACGAGGAAGGCTATTTAATAAAGATTGCGGTGAGGGAGAGGGAGGTCATCAATAAGATCAGTATAAGCGGGAACCTGTATTTTTCAGACAAGAAGATAAAGGACTATTTCCCCATGAAAGAAGGCGAAAACATGCGGCATGATCTCATTGAAGGCTCTATAAGGCACCTGAAATCAGCACTCTCAGAGATGGGTTTCTCTAAGGCTGAGGTGAAGACTTCGCTAGAAAAAACAGACAGATACAGGGTAACCCTTAATCTGCATATAGTTGAAGGTGAACCGGTAACCATTCAAGAACTGACTTTGTATGGCGTACCGGAGGCAGACATAATTGGATTCATTAAGACAGATCAGGGTGATGTTTATGACCGGTCTGTCCTAAAACAGGATATCGAGGCTATTAAAAAACATTACATCAGGGAGGGATACCTCAGGCCTGTAGTGAATTACACTTTTTCGGGTGGGAAGCTTGATCTCGAGGTAAGGCCCGGGAAAAAACTCGTTGTGACGTTTGAAGGCAATACGGTCTTCAGCTCAAAAGCCCTCCTTAAAGAGATGCCTTTTTCTGAAGCAGGCGACCTCAGGGATGACCTTATTGATGAGGCAGACAGGAGGGTAGTCTCTCTTTACCACTCAAAAGGTTATTTGTCAGCACAGGCCGCTCCAGTGAGGAGCGATACAGAGACAGAGACCGTTGAGGTGCATTTTTTTATCTTTGAAGGCGAAAGGGTTATTGTGAGTTCCATTGAGTTCCTGGGAGCCGGCCTGAAGGATAAAGACCTCAAAGAGGTGATGGCGCTTAAGGAAGGTGTGGTTTACAGACAGGAGGTGCTCTCTTCGGATATTGATAATCTCAGAGAGTTTTATATAGCACTCGGTTATATCTATGTAAAAATCCATGAGCCTGTCGTAAGGATTGAGAACCAGCTGGCCAAAGTCAGGATCACCATAGAAGAGGGCATACAGGTTGTTGTAGATGAGGTCGTGATAGAAGGCGTGAAGAGCATTCCATACGAGAGGGTAGAAAAAGCGGTCAATATACAAAAAGGGTCTCTCTACAACGAGGTGGATATATCAAATACGAGATACAGGATCATAGACATCTATACTGACAATGGTTTTATAGATGCTGATGTCGATGTGAAGGGAAGGATTAACGGCAATAATGCGCAAATAACGTTCAGTATTAAAGAGGGGGCCGTAACATTCTTCGGCAAGACAGTAATAACAGGCAATAAGAGGACGAAAACTGAGGTGCTCGAAAGGGAACTTCAGTTTAAAGAGTCCGGTCCTTTCAGTTACAGCCTCATGACAAGGCAGCGCCAAAGACTTTACAAGCTGGGGTTATTCACTGATGTCACAATAGAGCCTCTCGAAAGACAGAATGACAAGAGGGATGTAAGGGTCAGTGTTGCAGAAGGCAATGCCGGTGCCGTAGAGTTCGGCATCGGCTACGGGGATTATGATAAATACAGGGGTTTTTTAGACATAAGTTACAGGAACCTCTTCGGCATGAACAGGCAGATATCTCTAAGAGTTGAACACAGCTCGATAGAGGACCGTTTTATGCTGAGCTATTATGAGCCGTGGTTTCTGAAGATGCAGGTGCCTTTCAGGGCATTGCTTATGAAGGAGGAGAAGACCGAAAAGAATATCGACACAGGAGAAGTGAATTATAAAATAAACAGGTACACTGCCACAGCCGGCATAGAAAAGAAACTCAGCAGCAATATTAAGGGCGTACTATACTATGAGTTTTCGATAGTCAAGACCTATGATGTCAAGCCGGATGTTATACTCTCAAGAGAGGACACAGGCACCCTTGCTATCAGCGGTATAAGTCCGGGCCTGATTTACGACACGAGGGACAATCCCTTTGACCCGAAGAAAGGCCTGCTTATGGGGGTAAGCATGAAACTCGCATCAGGGCTTCTGTTCTCAGGGACGGATTTTATCAAGGTCGTGGCAAACGGGAGTTATTACAAAGAGATATCAGCAAGGCACGTGTTTGCGGCATCTGTAAGGGTCGGGGCAGCACAGGGTTTTGGCTCAACCAGGGGGCTTCCTCTGGTCGAAAGGTTTTTCCTCGGAGGAAGAAGTACAGTAAGGGGATATAATCAAGACACCCTTGGGCCAAAAGGCTCCGACGGGACGCCTACAGGAGGTAATGCCTTTTTTATGGCAAACATAGAGATGAGGACTTATCTCGGCAGGGGTATTGGACTGGTCACATTCATTGACAGCGGTAACGTCTGGGTCAAGGCATCTGATATAAGACCCAGCCTCAAACACACAGCAGGTATAGGCCTGAGGTACAGCACACCGGTCGGCCCCTTAAGGATCGACTACGGCTACAAGCTCAGCAGGGAGGCTGGAGAGGGCATTGGCGCATTGCACTTCAGCATCGGACATGCATTTTAAGAGCAGGTCGGAAGTAAGAAGCGAGAAATGGGAAGTGAAAACTGTAAGGTTTTTGCTTTTGATTCTTTGCATTTTATTTTTTACTTCATACTTCCTACTTCCTGCTTGCTCTCATGCCGGGCTGATCGACAGGGTCGTCGCCTTTGTTGACGACAAGGCAATCACTTTCAGCGAATTCAATGATGTCTATGAGAAGACCAGAAAGGTGAAGCAGGACATCTCAAGGAGTGATGTGCTTAACACGATCATAAACAGGCTCCTGCTCCTGAAGGACGCAGAAAAGATGAAGCTGGAGGGTAAGAACGATGAGGAGATCCTTAAGGAATATATTGAACTAAAGATAAAGGCCTTTGTCCGGATAAGGGAAGAAGAGCTTGAGGATTTCTATAAAAAGAATGAGGCTGAGTTTAAGGGCCGGAGCTACGAGGATGCCAGTGAGGGGATTGAAGAGTACCTGACGGAAATGAAGATAAACGAGATACTTAGAAAACATATAGAAGATCTGAGGTCAAAGGCCTATGTAAAGATACTCAGCTATGAGTAGCAGAGAAACTTATTGATGATATTCGAGATAGTAAGATAATCCCCATTCTGTGTCATTCCGGCTTGTCCGGAATCTTTCTTTAAAGAAGGATTGCCGGCAGCGGCATAAGGGCGAAGGATTGCGGCGGTCCCTCTACGAGCCAGTGGCCGGCAAGCGGGGACAGGCTCTGCTGCAATGACAAGGTGAGAAGACATTCCTGCAGGCAGGCAGGTGTAAACCGTAGAAGATAGGCTTTTTGACTTTTACGCCCTGCGCTCTTGGCGCAGGGTTCTTAACTCTGCCTTATCAACCGCTCCAAAACATAGGACACTCTTTGGGAGAGATCAGGGCTTTAAAATACGGCAATAGAATTTGGTGAAAAAAGGAAAGGAGTTATATTTCAAGACCTGCCCCCATAGCGATATTATTTCGGTCGCTGATAAACTGATTGCTATGGCCGAGAACTTTGAGGGTTCGCAGCAAGGAGATAGGTGGCTATTCGCTAGCTGGGGATGGGATACCAGTCAAGTGCATTGCAGGCTATGGAGTGCCTAACACTTGAAATAGAGGAAATAGGAACAGTTACCGTATAGCTCAGGCGTATTATTGCCTTTAACTTGTATTTTATCCCACCAATATGGTATCTTCATTGTAGATACATTTGAATGGAGGTTGCATATGCAAGTAAAAGTGCAGAAGTGGGGACATAGCCTTGCGCTGCGGATTCCCAAAGCCATTGCCTTAAATGTAAATATCCGTCAGGATTCGACTGTTGACCTTTCAGAAGTAAAGGGCAAACTTGTCATAACGCCCGTAGAGAAACCTGAATTTACCCTTGAAGGGCTTCTGCCCGGCGTTACTAAAGAAAACATTCACCGCGAAGTATCTACAGGCGCATTCGCTGGAAATGAAGTGTGGTAGGGAAAAAGTCATATGTGCCTGAGCGTGGGGATATTGTCAGGATAACCCTCAATCCTCAGGCCGGACATGAGCAGTCAGGGAGGCGTCCTGCCATGGTTGTTTCACCTGCATCTTACAATGGAAGGGTTGGACTGGCTATATTATGCCCTGTTACAAACCAGATCAAAGGCTACCCCTTCGAGGTAGTGATTCCTGCCGGATTAGACATAACTGGCGCTGTATTGACAGATCAGGTAAAGAGTCTTGACTGGAAGGCTCGAAAGGCTGAATTCATCTGCAGACTTCCTGACGACCTCGTCCAGACTGTCTTAAAGAAACTGAATACCCTTCTGAGTTAATTCTTAAGACGTTTTACTCTTCGCAATCCGAAAGACTTCTTTGACGATACACGGGGTCAGGTCTGCAAACTTGCATTTTAGTCACAGTCATACGGTCAGGCAATTCATAGCATTTCCCAACATGGGCTGTCAGCGTGTTCACATGTCCTCAACCCTGTTGTCATGGAAGGATCTCTCGCTATATGGTTTTGGATTTCAGGCAGTTGTCTTTTTTAGAGGGTGTAAGGTCCATTATCACTGCGGTTTCGTCGCATTCGGGGAATTTCGGGCATCTCAGGCACTCTCCCCATATCTTCTGAGGCAGTTTTGTCTTGTCTATTTCCTCGAATCCGGCTTTCTTGAAGAAGTCCGGGTGGTATGTCAGGGCGAATACCTTTTTGATGCCGAGTTTCCTCGCCTCATCTATGCATGCCTTAACGAGCCTTTTCCCGAGACCTGTTCCCTGCGCATCGAGCCTGACAGCAAGAGTCCTGACCTCAGCGAGGTCTTCCCACATTATATGCAGGGCGCAAACGCCTATTATGTCATCCTTGTTTTCGCAGACAACTATGTCCCTAATGTTTTCGTAAAGATCGTTCAGAGAACGGGGTAGCATCTCTCCCTTTTTCCCGAACTCGTTCACGAGCTTATGGATTGCCTTTACGTCAGCTATCTTTGCTTTTCTTGTCCTCAATGAACATTATCCCCCTTCTTATTGCATCCCTGTTCAAGCCAATATCATCTTTTCTCTTCTGGGATGTTAATCTCTCGAGTGCAATAAGCGCATTCTCTTCGCTTATTGCGCCTGTATGGGCTATCATGGCACCGAACATCACCATGTTTGCCGGCTTTATACGTGAGGCAGACAGGGAAGCAGCTATTTCGCTCGCAGGTATGCTGATTGAAAAGATGTCAGTCCTAAGTTCAGGGGATTTAATAAACGATGAGTCGTACAAAAGAAGCCCGTCCTTCCTGACCCCCGGCTGAAACCTCTTCAGCGATGCCTCATTCATGGCGATAAGCATGTCCGGGTTCCTGACTATTGGCGAACCGATCATGCTGTCAGACAGTATAACAGTGCAGTTTGCTGTCCCGCCCCTCATCTCGGCGCCATAAGAGGGGAAGCATGTCACTTCCTTCTGCTCTATCATTCCTCCATAGGCAATGAGCCTGCCCAGAAACAGTATGCCCTGACCGCCAAAGCCGGCAACAATAATGCTTATCTCCTTCAAAAAACCCCCTTAGCCGGATTGGACCTGATTTCTGTCCTTGAACACTCCGAGTTTAAAAGTCGGTATCATCTTTTCCTGCATCCATTTTATGGAATCCTCCGGCGAGAGCCACCAGTCTGTCGGACATTGTGACAATACCTCTATAAGGCTGAAGCCCTTATTCTCTATCTGATAGAGGAACGCCTTTTTTATCATCGCCTTTGTCTTCATGAGGTGTTGGGGTGTATCAACAGATGTCCTCGCTACAAGTGAGACACCGTCAATATTGGCGAGCATCTCTGATATTTGGAGGGGATAACCAAAGCCTGCAGCGTCCCTGCCCTTCCGGGTTGTTGTCGTCTTCTGCCCGAGGATTGTTGTCGGGGCCATCTGTCCTCCGGTCATACCGTAAGTTGCGTTATTCACAAATATCACTGTGATATTCTCCCCCCTTGCAGCGGCATGTATTATCTCTGCAGTGCCTATCGCAGCAAGGTCACCGTCGCCCTGATATGAGAATATAATCCTGTCAGGCAGTACCCTTTTCATTCCTGTGGCTGCTGCAGGCGGCCTGCCGTGCGCGACCTCGAGCATGTCAAAATTAAAATAATCATAGGCAAAAACCGCACATCCCACAGGAGCTATGCCGATGGTCTTTTCCCTTATGCCGAGCTCATCGATGCATTCAGCCATTACCCTGTGTATAAGGCTGTGTCCGCATCCTGGGCAGTATCTGAACGGGGCTGGTTTCAAGCTCTTTGGCCTCTCAAATACTTTTTTCATCTGTTGTCTCCCTTGTAGTGCCGTCAAACTCAAGCAGTATCCCCTCAAGCAGCCCGTAATCGCTCACAGTGATCTCCTTGAAGCCGAGGATTTCCATGACCCTAATTGTAAGCAGAATACCAGGGATAATCAAGTCTGCCCTCCCGGGTTCGAGCCCTTTTATTCCTTTTCTTTTGTCAAAAGGCAGTGATATCAGCATGTCTCTCAGGATTAAAAGTTTTTGGAGAGGGATAACATGCATATGCACCTTTTCACCGTCATATTCATCAAGGCCGAGGTCTATGGATGCGAGCGTTGTGATAGTGCCTCCTGTGCCTATAAGCAGTCCCTCAGAGATGAGAGTTATTGTTTTAAGTTTATCGTTTGCGAGGATTGAGTCTATCTCATTGTTAATTGCCGATAATTCATCAGGCGTCGGAGGATCGGTCTTGATGAATCTCTCTAAGAGCTTAACAACACCGGCCGGCAATGAATTGAATAAAAGACGGTCCTCTGACAAGAGATTCCCCTGAATTATCCATTCGGTGCTGCCTCCTCCGATATCGATGATAAGCAAGGGTCCGGATGTCTTATTTATGCCGAAAAGCAGACCCCTTGCAGTAAGCCGGGCCTCTTCTATACCGGTTATGCGTTCAACCTTTATGCCTGTTTCATTAAAGACCATATCAGTAAATTCCTTGCTGTTTTCTGCCTCGCGTATTGCGCTTGTTCCGACTGCCCTTATGTTTTTTATCCCGCAGCCTGATATCAAACTGTAGAACTCCTTAATCGCAGAAACAGACTTCCCGATATTATCATTTTTTAGCCTGCCTGTATTGACAACACCTTCGGCGAGCCTTGTTGTTATGCGGCCGGAATAGATGCGGTTGACCCTGTTTTTACGGATATTGCCGATCAGCAGTCTAATAGTATTTGAGCCGACATCAATAGCAGCAGAGGCTGTGCCGAGATCATCAGGACATTTGACCGCTGCTTCTGCCCTGTCTCTGTCGCCTTCCTGCACGAGTATCTTAACTTCTCCCATCATGCCGATGTTTACAGGGTAAGGCGTGACCTTTGCTGACCTTATGATTACGGGTATGCCGCCGCTTTCGAGGAGGTCTTTGATCATCTCTGCTTCAAGTGTGTCGTATGTTTTAAGAAGCTCTACCCATTTCTCTTCCATCGGAATAATATTATAAACTACTTGATGCCGTACTTGTAGAGCCTGTGCCTGAGGGACCTGAATGAGAGGTTCAGCACCTTTGCTGCTTCTGTCTTTGAGCCGTTGGTGAGCCTTAATGCATCAAGGAGATATTTTTTCTCGATCTCCTCGATAATACCGTCAAGATTTATGCCCTCTTTTGTGACATCAGGAAGGGATTGTTTACCTGAAGGTGTCATGTATGTCTCGAGCGGGATGTCATCTGCTGTAAGCTCCTCCCTGTCGGACATAAGGAGCGCCCTTTCGATCACATTTTCGAGCTCGCGCAGGTTCCCTTTCCAGGGATAAAAGAGCAGGAGCTTCATCGCATCAGGAGACAGGCATCTTTTGACAGGAGAGAGTTTTTTTAAAAAGAATTCTACGAATAACGGCAAGTCCTCTTTTCTCTCCCTGAGAGGCGGGATATGGATGCGTATTACATTAAGCCTGTAATAAAGGTCCTCTCTGAAGCGTCCTGATGATATCTCATCCTCAGGGTTTTTGTTTGTTGCAGAGATGATCCTTACATCAACCTTTATGTCTGAGGTGCCTCCGACCCTCCTGAAGACACCGCTTTCGAGCACCCTGAGGATTTTAGCCTGGAGATTCACAGGCATCTCTCCGATCTCATCAAGAAAGAGCGTGCCTCTGTCGGCAATCTCGAAGAGTCCCTGCTTGTTCTGAACGGCACCTGTGAATGCGCCCCTCATGTGTCCGAAAAGCTCGCTTTCGAGAAGCCCCTCAGGCAAGGCTGCGCAGTTTATTGTTACAAAAATCATCTCCTTCCTCAGGCTGAGGTTATGAATTGCAGTCGCAAAATATTCCTTGCCGGTCCCGCTCTCTCCGGTTATCAGGACATTGGAGCTGCTCTGTGCTATCTTCGGCAGGACCATCAGAAGCTTCTGCATTTCCGGGTTCTTATAGAAGATATTGCCGAGTTCATATGTCGTCTTGATCTTTTCGCGGAGGACGGACACCTCGCCGGTCAGCTTCCGTTTCTCGAGTGCCTTGCGCACAACAATCCTGATTTCATCTATCTTAAAGGGCTTGTGCACATAGTCATAGGCACCGAGCTTCATGGCCTCAATCGCCGATTCGGTTGTGCCGAAGGCTGTGATCATAATCACAGGAGTTCCGGGTGAGATATCCTG
Source organism: Thermodesulfovibrionales bacterium (assembly GCA_919901585.1). Taxonomy (GTDB): domain Bacteria; phylum Nitrospirota; class Thermodesulfovibrionia; order Thermodesulfovibrionales; family UBA9159; genus CAKKPH01. The sequence continues at coordinate 33,031 of CAKKPH010000097.1, forward strand.
AGCCTTCCTTAGTACGTTAAAGCCGTTTACCCCGGGCATCTTTATGTCTGTGATTATAAGATCGAAGATATCCCTGCTCAGGAGCTCGAGTCCTTCATTCCCGTCTTTTGCACAATGGACCTCATAGCCCTCTTCT
>CAKKPH010000098.1 GCA_919901585.1 Thermodesulfovibrionales bacterium
TTCTCTTGAGGATATTATAGACAGCCCTTGCCAGCTTATGGGCCAGAATGGTCAGTATAAAAAAGTAAAGGGGACGGTTCTATTTAATTGACAAGGGCGGATAAAATGCTGAACGATTATTTGAATTTCTGGTAAAATAAGGCTAAATGGGCAAACATGTAAAGCTTTTACTCAAAATTTTAAGCGGTGCTTCGGATGAAAATATCTATTTCGAAGATTTGTGTAACCTGCTGAAACATTTGGGCTTTGAAATAAAAGTTAAAGGCAGTCACCATATTTTCAGAAAAGAAGCAGTGATAGAAAAAATTAATCTTCAGCGTGAGGGCAACATGGCAAAACCCTATCAGGTAAAACAAGTAAGAAACGTTATAGTGAAGTATAAATTAGGAGGGACTATTGATGTATAGATACGAGATTATTATTTACTGGAGTAATGAAGATAATGCTTTTATAGCAGAAGTGCCCGAACTCCCTGGCTGTATGGCTCATGGAGAGACTCCTGAAAAGGCATTAAAAAATGCTAAGGATGCCATTCAATTATGGATTGATACAGCAAAGGAATTCGGCGATACAATCCCCGAACCAAAAGGCAACAAACTGATGTACGCATAAATATTTTTGCATAACAAATCACTTGTGCGGATGTCGTTCCGCCACCGCACAGTTCAGGCGTTGGGCAACACAAAGGAAGCGCACTTGAACAATAATAAAGCTACTTGAACAATAATAAAGCTAAAGGGGACGGTTCTCTTTAATTGACAAAGACAAAAGAATATCATAAATTTGAACCAAAATGAATTAGTGCATTCACTATCTCCAGCAGATGACAGAAGTCCAGCACTACTTATCTTATGCAGTTATGTATCGGTATTTCTTACAGTATTATGATAATCTTATGATGAGAGATGGATGTGGTATAATGTCATTACCGGAAAAAATCTTTAAACATATTCAGGAAATGCCCGAATCATTTCAGGTTGAGATATTAGATTTTGTAGAGTACCTCGAATCAAAAATAAAGAAGGGCAAAAAAATCGGGGGGGAGGAAACAGACTGGCCAGAACTGTCTCTATCCTTTGCAATGCGTGATATGGAAGATGAATCTTCTCCCTATTCACTCAACGATCTCAGAGAACGTTTTACATGATTCAGGAAGGACAAAGTTGTCACAAGAAGTTCCAAAATTTGATGAAGTTATAAAAGAAGAAGATACAGAGGCCTTCATCACTTGATCTCCTTAAGCCTCTCTGTCTGATAATGAGCGTTCAGGGCTTCTATAATCTCATCCATATTGCCCTCAAGGAAATGTTCGAGCTTGTGAAGGGTCAGTCCTATCCTGTGGTCTGACACCCTGTTCTGCGGGAAGTTGTATGTCCTTATCCTTTCGCTCCTGTCACCGGAGCCGACCTGTGTCTTCCTCTCTAATGCCCGTTCCTTATCCTGCCTCTCGGTCTCGAGTTCGTACAATCTTGAACGAAGCACCTTCAATGCCTTATCCTTGTTTTTTATCTGTGAGCGCTCGTCCTGACACTGTACGATCAGGCCTGTTGGTATATGGACAATCCTTACAGCAGAATATGTGGTGTTGACCCCCTGACCGCCTGGGCCTGAGGCGCAGAATGTGTCGATCCTGAGGTCTTTTTCCTCCACCTTTATGTCTACGTCTTCAGCCTCGGGCAAGACAGCGACTGTCGCAGCAGATGTATGTATCCTGCCGGAAGCCTCTGTGACAGGTACGCGCTGGACTCTGTGAGCGCCGCTCTCATATTTGAGCCTGCTGTATGCGCCTTTTCCCTCTATCGAGGCTACTATCTCCTTTATCCCGCCAAGCCCTGTGGGGCTTGAATCAATTATATCAACCTTCCATCTCCTCGACTCGGCATATTTTGTATACATCCTGAAAAGGGTTGCAGCAAAAAGCGCAGCCTCCTCACCTCCGGTGCCTGCCCTTATTTCAAGTATAACGCTTTTTTCGTCCCTCAGGTCCTTGGGGAGAAGCATCATCTTAAGCTCATCCTCGACCAAAGGCCTCTTCCTTTTCAATTCCTCGAGTTCTGTCTGCGCAAGTTCCCTGAGGTCTCCGTCACCGCCCTTCAGTATCTCCTCTGCCTCTTCGGCGTCAGAGATTATCTTATTGTACTCCTTAATCTTTTCGACGAGCGGCATGAGATCTGCCTGCTCCTTCGAGTACTTCTGATAAAGCTGGTTGTTTGAGAGCACGTCGGGGCTCATCATAAGCCCGGTCAGCTCTTCATACTTCGCCTCGATTGTCTTTAGCTTACCTAACATCACCTGCCTCCAGCCTAATCGCCTCCCTTAAGGCTGCCACCGCAACCTCAATCTGGGAGTCATCAGGCTCTTTTGTCGTCATCTTCTGTAGCAGCAGGCCCGGCAAGATTAGAAGGTTGACAAAAGGATTGTCCTTCATCCTCGTAGACAGTTTTTGTATCTCATACGATATCCCGGCAATTGCAGGGATGAGGATAAGACGGGAGAGAAACTTCGAGGCAAAAGGCCAGGACTGGGGTATAAATGAAAAGACGATTATGCTCATGACCATGACAATAAGGAGGAAACTCGTGCCGCATCTTGGATGTTGCGGACTGAATAACCTTATGTTCTTAAGATCAAGCTCCTTTCCTGCCTCATAGGCATGGATGACCTTGTGTTCTGCTCCATGATATTCGAATATCCTCCGCATGTCCTTCCAGAGCCCGATAGCTAAAATATACGCAAGAAAGATTAAGACCCTCAGTATGCCATCCACAAGATTAAAGACAAAGGAGCTCTCGGTAATGATGCCGGAAAAAAGGCCCATAAGCTTAGTGGCATAAAGTGGCAGTAACACAAAAAGACCTACGCCTAACAATAAGGCAAAAACGATTGTGGCAGTAATTGCGAGCGGGCTCATAGGCTTCTCTTCCTCGTTAAGCGCCTTGCCTGCTGAGAACTCTATCGCCTTTATGCCGATAGAGAATGCCTGATACAGGGCTATAATGCCCCTTATGAACGGAAGTCTCAGAAACCGGGGGAGCATCTTTAATTGCTCGACCTTAAGATGGATCTCACCCTTCTGGTCCCTCACGGCAACAGTCCAGCCACCCCGGGATTTCATCATCACCCCTTCTATGACCGCCTGCCCGCCTATGTTATAAACCTTGGTCTTCATTAACACCCATCAAAAAAGGTCGTTAGTCATATAAGTCAGACTAACGACCTTTTTATAGCGTTTATCCTGTCTACTTCTTTGCGTATTTTCTCTTGAACTTCTGAACCCTTCCCTCAGCATCAACCATCTTCTGTTTGCCGGTATAGAATGGATGGCACTTTGAGCATATGTCAACATGTATAGCAGGCCTTGTTGATCTTATGGCAAATGCCTCGCCGCAGACGCATTGAATCTTTGCCTCTTTATAGTCGGGATGTATACCTTCTTTCAAGTCAAGCCTCCTGAATAATTTTGTATAAGATACAAATTTATTTTAGAACATTTTAAAGTTTTTTAGCAATAGCCCTGGCCGGCAGGGTTTCTGCAGCTTTTTAGTTTTGGACAGATATGTCTTAATCTGTTAAATTAACTATAGAGGCCGCGATGAGAAGCATTGAATAGCTCAGAAGATGACAGCAGGGTGCCTGTCAGGGTAGAGACAACAGTGTCCGTAGGTTATGTAACGGCTGAACTCAAGGTGCTCGAGACAGAGAGATAGCAGGAGAACCTATATGGCTGAAAAGGATATATCCATCAAGACCGGCCTGAGCCTTTCAGACCTTAGGACATGGGACATGACCCTGCTTAATCGATACAAGCCGCATTACCATATGGTAAATAAGGCCTGCAGCCTTTGTGCACTCGGTCCATGCGACCTCATGAATGGGAGAAGAGGAGCCTGCGGACAGGACTTAGAGACATTCATTGCGCGCGAAGCGCTTATACTCGCTGTTACTGGCGCTGCTGCGCATGCTGCACACGCGAGGGACGTAGTGACGCGGCTTATAGAAGCTCACGGCGCAGACCTTGCCCTCGACCTCGGGGAATGGGTCAATATCCTTATGCCTATAACAGAGATTGTTTATGGTAGCCGGCCGGGACATCTCAAAGACCTCCTCCCTGTATTAGGGTATATCGAATCTCAGATTGTAAGGCTGCTTGCATCTACCCATTTCGGAGGCGAATCATCTTCCCTTGATCTCGAAAGCAAGATATTCCATGCAGGCACAATGGATATACTCTCGATGGAGATAGCTGAGGTCGCTCAGATATCAGGATATAAATTTCCAAAGGGTGATGCAGAAACCCCTATGGCAACAATAGGAAGGCATGGGATATCAGGCAATAAACCTGTGATCCTCTGTATCGGCCACCATTCAGATGTCGGCTTGAGGGTGATGGATAAAGTCGACAAGACCTGTTTGGACCATGATATAGAAGTCGCAGCCCTATGCTGCACTGCCCATGACATGGCGCGCGGAATGAGTGGTATGAGTTCTTTCACTATAATAGGCAACATAAGGGAGCAACTCAGCTTTACAAGGAGCGGACGTGCCGACATTGTCGTGGCTGACCAGCAGTGCATAAGGCATGACCTCCTTGCTGAGACATTAAAGACAGGCGCTTTTTTTATATCAACGAGTGACCAGACATCTGCCGGCCTTCCTGATGAGACTGATATGGACATACAGGAACTTGCTACAGTGCTCATCGACCGTCCTGTCCGCGGCGTTTTTATCTCAGACCCTGAAAAGGCTGCAGAACTTGCCGTCGCAATAGCAAAACGCTATGGTAAAATAGCAAAACCCTCAAACGGCAATGAAAACAGCCTGTGGAGATCAACGCTCACATGCAACAACTGTGGTCTCTGCACCCGCTATTGCCCTGTAAGCCTCCCTGTGTCAGATGCAGTTTTCACTGCACAGAAGTCAATCAGAGATTCAGACAATACAGGCAGTGAAATGCCTGCCTCTGCTGTTAAGACGTTTGACGGCATTTATGATAAATGCCTCCTCTGCGGCCGCTGTGATTCTGCATGTCCAGGGCAGATACCTGTGATGTCCCTTATAGAATCTTCATATAAGACAAACGACAAGCGAGCGGAGAGAATGATGAGGATAGGGAGGGGGCCGATTGATGACTACGAGATAAAGAGTACAGGGCCTTCAATAGTGCTTGGAGACATCCCCGGTGTAGTTGCCTTCCTTACATGCCCTGAATATCCTGACGGCAGGGAAGCAGTGTCATGGATGGCAGACACCCTTGCCCAAAACGGGTATATTGTCCTTGCAGCAGGATGCACTGCCATGGACATGGCAACTGGCGATAACAATGTTTATCTCAAGTTTCCCGGGACCTTTGATATGGGAAGCATTATAAACACAGGCTCATGCGTCTCTTCTTCGCATGCAATAGGTGCTCTTATAAAGATCGCATCCATCTTCCTTCACAGGCGTCTTGACAGGAATCATGAAGAGATAGCCGACTATATACTCAACCGTATTGGTGCTACGGGTGTGCTCTGGGGGGGCATAACACCCAAGAGCTTCTCTGCATCCGCAGGAGCTAATCGCCTCGGGATCCCTGTGATATTCGGGCCTCAGGGCAAAAAGTTCAGGAGGACACTTGAAGGTAACCCTGATGCAGACGGAGTCTTTGATTCGAGAACCGGCCGAAAGATGCAATCCGGACTAATGCCCCCGCATCTTTCGGTAGTTGCGAATACTAAGGAGGAGGCGCTTGTAGAGATAGTGCGGCTCTGCATCAGGCCGAATGACACAACAAAGGGCCGCCGTACAAAACTCAGCAATTATCTCAGGCTCTCAAAATCTTTTTTTGGGGCTATCCCTCATGACCTTGCCAATTTTGTAAGGGTGGCTGACGACCTGCCTGATGAATCGAGGGATGAGCTTATGGCTTTCCTCAAGTCCAACAATTGGCAGGCCTCCTTCATACCTGATCCTACACTGCTCCGGAGGCTTGTGAGAAGATGAAAACAGAGTCAGGCAATCCCTCTGACAAGACCCTCAAAAAAGAAGACCTATTCCGTTATCTTAGGGATCCCTCGCTTGTTTCAGGGCTTGCTGATGCTATCAGGGCAGAGATGCCGCGCAACAGGCATATCAAGGTTATGCATGTCTGCGGCTCGCATGAACATTCTGTCCAACGGTGGGGGCTGCGGGGCCTGCTGCCTGAGGACCTCGAGATAGTTGCCGGCCCCGGATGCCCTGTCTGTATCTGTCCGGCCTTTGAGATAGGGGAGGCCATTTCGCTTGCAAGGGAAGGTGTTATAATCGCAACTTATGGCGACATGGTCAGGGTGCCTACTCCTTATGGCTCTCTGATGAAGGAGAAGGCTGGAGGCGCCGGCATACAGGTTATATACAGCCCTATGGATGCTGTGGCAACTGCGAGGAATAATCCTGACAAAGAGGTAGTCTTCTTCTCAGTAGGCTTCGAGACAACAGTCGCACCTGCAGCTGCGCTCGTCGTGCGGGGAGACCTGCCTGATAATTTTTCTTTGCTGACCTCTCACCGCCTCACCCCTCCTGCGATGGAATTGCTGCTCGGCATCGGAGATGTCCATATAGACGGTTTTATAGCCCCCGGGCATGTATCTGTAATAGTCGGCTCAGAGGCCTGGGGGGTATTTCCGAGGGCCTACAACATGCCTGTAGCTGTTGCAGGGTTCGAGCCTGCGAATATCCTCTTCGGCCTCCTTATGTTATTAAGGCAGATAAAAAACGGGGAAGCCCGCCTCGATAACACTTACACTCAGGTTGTCCGGCCTGAAGGCAACCCTGTTGCGCTCAAGGCGATAGAAAAGGCCTTTGATGTAGTCCCTGCCTGGTGGCGGGGCATCGGGAGGGTGCCGCGTTCAGGCCTCGTTTTAAAGCCTGATTTTATAAAAGTTGACGCTCGGAAAAAGTTTGGGATAGCTGCCTCTCCGGAGAGGACTGAACTGCCTCCGGGCTGCTCGTGCCATCTTGTGATGCTCGGCAAGATATACCCATCATCGTGCCCGCTCTTCAACAATAAATGCACGCCGGAAACCCCATACGGCCCGTGCATGGTCTCGCAGGAAGGCACCTGCCTGATATGGTCAAAATTCGGCACAGCTTAGCAATATTAAATGTCTGTCTCTCCAGAGCTGCTCCGGCTTCAAGACATATATTTTATTTTTTATTCTTTATTCTTGAATTCCACAACTGATAAAAGAGATCGATTTCCTCTTTCGCCGAATCGAGGAATTCTATCCTTGCTTCTGCGTCTCCCTTTAGGCGTAAAAGCTCGCCTTTTATCTCATCAAACAGCGAGCGGTAAGCATTAGCAACCCTGTTTATCTCTTCCGACATCCTGTCGTTCAGGTCATTAATCTGCACCTGCAGATACTTCATCATGCGGTTGCCCTGTTCTGACATCATCATCTTGACAGCCTCATCAAGATTCTCCCGGACAAGCGAAAGTGCCTTTTTGAGTTCTACCTTTTCAAATACAAGCTTCATGGTCTTCCTTTTAATAACCCCCAATGAAAGCACCATAATCAATATGCCCGGGAAGTTCCTCTTTTTCACAAGTATTTCACTGAAAAGAGAGGGATCGAATATTTTGTCCAGCGCGAACAGCATGGGCCGAAAGTCGAATTTACTGAAAGAGGGATGCAGTCTGAGCAGTTTTGTGACAACCTGTTTTTTCTTGTCTTTTAAATATCTGTTGTATTCTGTAATCTTCGCCTGCGCTGCCGCGTCGTATTCCTGAAGTATCTTTTCCCTGTTGCTGACATCGCTGTTTATTAGCCTCTCATGTTTCGCCATAACATTGACGTAGTTTTTCTCCAACACGCTTGTCTTTGTCTCGTCGGTTATCTTGTCAACACCGTTTAAGCCGGAACCATTATGGAGTACTGCTAATTCGTCCTGAGCGAGAGATGACAATAACTTTGTGAGTAGCCTGATCATATTGTTCATATGTATGTTGGTAATAAGGACCATAGATTTATCTGCCAGGTTTATATCCCTCTTTATTCCCTGCATTCTTTCTATAGACCCTGATTTTTCAGCTATCCCGCGTATCAGGCCTTCGCAAAATTGCTCGATGTCGGCTATCTTCTTCTGTAGTTCATCCCTCTCCTTACTGAACTCAGTCAGTCGCGATAATATATGAGTCTCTTTAAGCCGTGCGAGTTTCTTGTCAACAAGTGTCATCTTATGATTGAAAAGCTCGATCGCAGCCTTTTCTGTAGCAATGTAATTAATATATTTCTTAAGCTGTTCAACCCCGCTCTTCTCCCTCAGGGTCTTCAGCGTCGCATTTTGATCTCCGTGAAACCAGCGGAGATTTCTGATCTGGCCGTCGATGAACGACAGGGTCGTCATCGCCTCCTTCCCCTGATAGCGCTCGAGCAAAGCATTAATACAGATGCGGAACGCCTCTCCATCGTCGGTATTCAGGTCAGCGCATTCCTTTATAGTCAGGACCTTTTGAGCATAAAAATACTGCAGGGCCGAAATCCCGAGGACAATGAATCCGCTATATCCCAAGGTCTTGAGCCTTGATCTCAGAAAATCAATAAACCTGACGGCAGACTTCTTCTCTTCACTCAGGTACATGAGGTCAAGCTTGTTGACCACTACTATGAAGGAATATATCTTGTTATGCGCTTCAAAGGCTGTCTTTATATCCCTGAAAAACTGCTCCTCGCTCGTGGTAAGGTACTTCGTATAATCGACAATAAAGAGCACTACATCTGCCTCGCCTATCCACTTGTACGCAATCTTTTTATGGGCACTACCGGCAAGGTCAGGTCCCGGGGTATCAATAATGGTGTAATCGCAAGGGCTGCCATCAATGGAGGCATAGTTAATCTCCATGTCATCAAGCACACATATGCCCTTGTTGTCCGCATGCGCATTTTTAAACTCTTCGAGTATGTAGTCTTTAACCTCCGAGGGTTTCCTGAAATGGATATATTTATTCTGATACTTGAGTGATATTTTGTTGTCTTTACTCCTTGTGTAAATACAGGAATTGAACGTAGGAAGCTCTATGCTCGCAGGTGCATACTCGGTACCTAAAAAACAGTTCACCAGGACGCTTTTCCCGGACTTCTTCAGGGCCATTATAGCAACCTTCAGACTCCTGCGGTTCATCTCCATCAGAAGAGAGCCGATATCCGACAAGGCAGCCGAGATATCATAGCAGTCTCTTTTGGCTATATGGCTCCATTCTGCATTGCATATCTTTTCCTTTGTCTCTTTTAGTTTTTCCGAGACCTCACTGAACCTCTCACTGAAAATCTCCATCTCCCTTCTTGCAAGCTCTTCGCTCTTGAACATAACCTGTATGTCTATATCGAGATAGAGGAGGTTCTGGATTACCTCGCTAAGGATATCTTTATCCTCTGTATCGAGGACAAGCCTGTAATTTGAAATATTGTTCTCATCGATGTAACCCGTCAGCTCGCTTAAGCTCTTAGGTCTCAGCAGGATACTTTCGGTCTCCCTGTCTTTAAGGCATGCTTCAAAGTTGAATAATATCTCTCTTGCGACCCTGATTTTATGAATGGAATTTCCGTCAACACCTGAGTTGTCTATAAACTGAAAGATGGGGGTATCGTCCTGCAGGATTATCTTTTTATTCAATAAGGGGAAGGAAGCCTCTTTGCTGGACTTTTTCTGGATATAAAGCGCACCTTTTATCTTAAGGGTGTCCATGCTCTCTGCCTCCAGGTCATTATAGATTATACTTTATCACAAGAGGACGCCAAAAATCTTTTCTTGTCAATCCGTTGCAGGATGGGTATATATTTTGCTGTCATACCCATTGAGGCATGAAAAAAGGATGCAATTATACTGCTACACGCCGGGGAAATATTTTGAGATTACCCTGTCGAGGGTCTCCTCAAGAACACTGTCTTCAGCACCGGAGATCTCATGATAGAGCTGCTCTGATATCCTGGCAAAGGCGTCAAGGAGTCCGGAGTCAAAGTGCGTGCCTCTGTTTTCTTCGAGTATGCTGATTGTCTTCTCGTAAGAAAAAGGCTCTTTGTAGGGCCGCCTGGAGGTAAGGGCGTCGAAATAATCGGCTATTGCAAAGATCCTCGCATTAATGGGTATGTCATTGCCCCTGAGCGCTGTTGTGTACCCGCTGCCGTCAAATTTTTCGTGGTGGTACTTGACAACATCCATGGCGTCACTTAGCCATTTATATCTGTCGATGATATCCACCCCGTGCCGGACATGGTCTTTCATTATCTCAAACTCTTCATTGCTCAGTTTGCCGGGCTTGAGCAGGATTGTATCACTTACGCCGATCTTGCCGACATCATGCAGGAAAGCGCCCTTAATGAGGGCCCTCATCCTTTCACTGCTAAGCCCTGTAGTCTCTGCAAGACGCACTGCATAGAGCGTCACCCTGAAGTTGTGCGTATGCGTATCACTGTCTCTCTTGGAGATGGCCCCGCCAAGGACCTTGAGCATCCCGATGTTCGCCCTTGAGAGGTCGACAGAGAGGTTTATGAGGTCCTTGTTAAGCGCAAGGATCACCGGATAGAACAGTATGGTGGTGGCAGAAACCACGATTACCACGAGGCCGAGAGACCAGAGGATATTCTCTGTAATGCCTTTCATTGTGTTGTCATCGACCTTATAGACACCCTCAAAATACCCGGAAATTGCGGAATTATCGGCTTTAAGCGGCACAAAAACCTGAAGATAGATCCTCCGGCCTATAAAGAACCTCTCATAACTCACAGCGTCTCCCATATGCAAGTCATGGCTGTATTTATTCAGTACTTCTTCTACATGTTCGCTCTCGGGCTTGACGGTCTCGACAACCTTTTGCCTTGTCTTGTCATAGAGCTCTACGATAATAAAATGCCCTCTTGCTATATGCTGCATGCTCTGTTCAGCGAGGTGACCTCTATTCTCCTCTGTTATGCTGCGGTAACCGGCCTGAGAGCCGGTAAAGGTCTTTGACTCTTCGAGTGCGAGGGTTTCTACAAAGACATCAATTTTTTCCATTTCGACAAAGAAGACTATTGTTCCTATCAGGAGAGAAAGGATCAGCCATCCGAGGGCAAGTCTTTTTATCAGTCTTATGTGAATATTCTTCCGCATCTTAATATCCTGTCGATCTTATTATGTTTATGAGGTCTTCAGCCCTTCCTGTTGTCCTTATCTTGAACGGGTCCGGGCAACCCTGAATTTCACAAACTACTGCGCTACGGCACTCTTTGCAGCCTTTTTGGCAGCAGCCTTCGCAAAAACATCGGGCGCATTGAAGGTGCCGTAAATGGCTTGTATAGGGCACTTTGAAGTGCAAATGCCGCAGCCGATACACTTTTCAGCGCTTACAAAATGCATCTTCTTGGGCTCGCCTGTTATTGCGCTCACAGGACAGACTTTGGCACATATCTGACAGCCGATGCAGTTGTCCATGATAAAGGCCTTGGACCTTGCAGGGATATAGTCGACTATCGTCTTTGTCGGGCATGGTGCAACGCAGAGACCGCAGGCAGTACACTTGTCCAGGTCTATCCTCGATACATTATCCTTTATTGACGCAGCATCGAAGGGGCATATCTTCACGCACTTGCCGCATGCAATGCACCCGACATCACAGTTCTTCTTTGTATCAACACCCTTGTCCTTTGAATGGCACGCAACGACCACAAGTGTCTTTGATGCAGGGAGCACCTCTATAACCTTCTTTGGGCAGGCTATCTCACACTTCCTGCAGCCTGTGCATTTCGTTATATCTATTACAGGTATGTCATTGGAATTCATTGTTATAGCACCAAACGGGCATACAGCAGCGCATGTCCCATAGCCGAGGCAACCGTAGTCGCATGATTTGTTGCCGCCGCCTGCAAGGACCACTGCCCTGCAGTCACGCACTCCCTCATACTTGAAGTCCTGACGTGAGTTATTGCAGCCGCCCTGACACATCACCCTCGCATAATTAGGGTCAACTGCGCCGGCAGCCTTTCCTGTAATCCTCGCTATCGCCTCTGCAACAGAGCCCTTGCCCGGTGAACAGAGGCTCGGTGAGATATCAGGATTCGTTGCGACTGCCTCCGCATACCCCTGACAGCCCGCAAAACCGCAGGCACCGCAGTTTGCGCCCGGCAGGACATCCCTCACCATCTCTACCTTCGGGTCAACCTTTACGGCGAACTTCTGTGCTGCAAACGCCAGCCCGATACCAAAGATCGCACCAAGGCCTGCAAGAAAAATGAAAGTAAACAGAAGAAGCTGCTTGATATCAACCGGCCCGGATACATCAACGGCGCCGCCGACCCCGGCGTAAAGGACAGAAGCGTAACATAGCACCATTATAATGGTAATGATACCGGTCTTTCTTATCACATGGCCGTTAAGCATCTCTCATTTTCCTTCCGCACTTCCGCGCTGCCCTGCTGAGTCCTGTTTTATCACAGCGTTATGAGACCCGAGAACCCCAGAAAGGCGAGTGCAATCAGGCCTGTTACAACAAACGCTATCGGCAGCCCCTGAAATGATTTAGGCACATCAGCGAGTTCGAGCCGCTCCCTGATACTCGCCATTATTATCAATGCAAGTGCAAAGCCTATACCAGAGCCGAGGGCAAAAGAAAGGCTCTGCAAGAAACTGTAGTTCTCACCGGCATTTATCAGGGGGACTGCGAGGATTATACAGTTAGTCGTTATCAGGGCAAGATAGATGCCGAGTTTGTAGTAAAGCCCGGGAGAGACCTTCCTCATTATAGTGTCTGCAGCCTGCACAAAACCTGCAACTATTCCTATGAAGATAACGATTTTCAAAAACGTCAGATTCAACGGGATCATTATCGCTTTATAAATGACCCAGCTCAGGGCAGAGCTTATCACCATAACCGCAGTAAATGTTATGCTCATGCCGACCGCAGTCTCCATCTTCTTTGTAACGCCGAAGAATATGCATAGGCCGAGGTATCTCGTGAAGACAAAGTTGTTTATCAGCGAAGCGGCTATAAATAATTCAAATAGGTTTTCCATCAGTGCCCTCCTCCCGAAGCGCCCCCGCCTCCAAAGAACCTGATGTCTATCCAGTTAAAGAGCCCCATCAGTATCCCGACTGCAAAAAAACCTCCGGTGGGGAGGATCATGATAAGCATCGGCTTGAAATCAACGATCGGGATTCCCCAAAGCGAGCCCTTGCCGAGCAGCTCCCTGAAAAAACTTATAACAATAAGCGCAAAAAAGAAGCCTATTCCCATGCCGAGGCCGTCAAAGAATGAAGGCGCTACCTTGTTCTTGCTCGCAAAGAGCTCTGCCCTCGAAAGTATGATCGCATATGCGACGATAAGCTGTATATAGAGGCCCATCTGCCTGTAAACATCTCTCGCAAAGGCTGCCATCATCAGGTCAGTGACAGTGACCCATGTAGCGATGACAAACATGTATGACGGTATCCTGACTTTCGGATGTATGAACCTTCTGATGATTGATACAGTGACATTGACCATGGTCTGGACAAAGAGGACCGCTACGCCCATAAGGAATCCGTTCTTCAATCCGCTCGAAACAGCCACTGCAGGGCAGAGGCTCAGGGCAACCCTGAATATGGGGTTCTCGGCAAATATGCCGTTTTTGATCAGGCCCCAGTAATTACTTGTGCTGCTCATGTCTTACACCTCCAGCCTGTTCTGCGGGTTTCTGTTCGCCGGTATACTTTCCCTTGAGCAGTTTTACTGCCTCCCTCACTCCGTTTGTTACAGCACGTGAGGATATGGTCGCTCCTGAAATAGCTAAGACCTTGTCTGTGCCTTCGGTCTTCACAACCTCAAGCTGTTCAATTGTTTTGCCTTCATATCTTTTCTTGAAATACTCCTGCTCTATCTCATCTCCAAGCCCGGGTGTCTCTCCGTGCCCGAGTATGCTGATCTTTTTAACCTTCATGGAAGGGTCGACTGAAACGAGTATGCTGATGTAGCTCGAATAACCCTTCCCGTAAGTTGATGCAAGATATCCTATGGCCTCGTTCCCTTTCCTTGCCTCATAGTATTCGGCATGCTTTCCGAAGGGATCCCATTTTCCTGCCTCTTTGATCGCCTCTGCGTCAGGCATCAGCAGCTTCAATGCCTCTTCCTTCTCCTTTTTCTGAGCCTCAGCCATTATAGGCGCAGTCTTTGCGAACACCCCTGCCATTATAATCCCTGCAGCAACGAATATGCCTATCAGTGTAATGGTTATCTTCAGCATCTCCTTCATTGCTTTGTCTCCTTCTTCTTCACAAAGCCGAAAACCCGCGTCCGCATGTTCTTGTCGATCAACGGGGCAAAACAGTTCATAAGGAGTATCGCAAACATCACGCCTTCAGGATAGCCACCTTTAAGCCTTATCAGCATTGTCAAGGCACCGCATCCTATACCGAAGACTATCTGCCCCCTTCTTACAGAGGGGCATGTAACATAATCCGTAGCCATGAAGAAAGCCCCGAGGATAATACCGCCGCTTAACAAGTGGACAACCGGGTCGCCATGAAAGAGGAGCATCTTGCCGGTCTGCATGTCCTTGCCGCCAAAGACCCATGCAAGCAGGGCAGCAGATGCAAGGAATGATATTGGTAGATGCCAGGTTATATATCTCTTATACATAAGGAAGCCTGCTCCAAAAAGCAAGGCTATCGCAGAGGTCTCTCCTATTGAGCCGGCCCTGTGGCCGAGTAAAAGCTGGGAATAGAGGTTGGTCGTATCGCCGAATGCCTCAATGAGCTTTTGTGCACCTTCTTCCTTTAGGATGCCGAGCGGCGTCGCTGCAGTCTTTGCATCAAGGCCAAAAAATGCCGATGAAGGTGTGTTCCATATCGTCATCGCCTTTGGAAAGGATATCAATAAAAAGGCCCTGCCGATAAGTGCCGGATTAAATATGTTATAGCCGAGCCCGCCGAACAATTGTTTTGTGATTATTATTGCCACAACAGAGCCTATTACCGGTATATGGATAGTGAACGGACTGAATGACCAGAGGGATGAAGGCAGGTTCATCCCGAGCAGAAGGCCTGTCAGAAAGGCGCTCCCGTCGCTCACAGTTACCTTCTTTTTAAGGCCCTTCTGGACAAAATATTCAGAAAGCAGAGAAGAGATTATGCAGAGGACTGTGACAAAAAGAGCCTTCGGTCCGAAGAAGTATGCGCCCATGGTAATGGCAGGCAGCAGGCTGAGGTTGACACTCCACATTATACGGGTTACAGACTCTTCACTTTTTATGTGAGGGCTGACCGTAACAATGAGCTGCTGCTTATCAGTCTTCTCCATCATGCCTCCGCATCTCCCTTTCATCCTTTTAATTTATGGTTTAATCAGGGACTTTGCAAGCCTTATAAACTGCACTATCGGCCTCTTCGATGGACATACATAGGCGCATGAGCCGCATTCAAAACAGTCAAAAATATTGTATTCCTTTGTATCTTCATAATGAGCCTTCTCCGAGAGCACGCTCAGCATCGAAGGCATAAGCCCCATAGGGCATACATCTATGCACCTGCCGCACCTTATGCATGTCTCAAAATCATTGGCATGTATTACCTCTCCTTCAGGTATGACGAGTATCCCTGAGGTGCCTTTTGTTACCGGAACATCAAGAGATGAGAGGGCAAACCCCATCATTGGGCCGCCTGCGATCACCTTCCCTGAGATGCCCCTGAACCCGCCGCACTCATCAATGAGCGCTGACACAGGTGTCCCGATCCTGACCATGAGGTTAGAAGGCCTGTTTATCCCCTCTCCTGTGACTGTCACTACCCTCTCTATAAGAGGCTTCCCGAACCTTGCAGCCTCATAAATAGCGAGGGCAGTACCGACATTTTGTACTACCACATTCACATCCATAGGAAGCCCCCTCGGGTGGATCTCCCTTCCGGTGACTGCTTTTATAAGCATCTTCTCAGCGCCCTGAGGATACTTTACCTCGAGTGCCAACACCATGATCTCAGGGTCCCTGCCGGCAGCCTGAGTCATCCTCTCAACTGCATCAGGCTTGTTGTCCTCTATGCCTATGAAGCCCTTGCTTACTCCAAGGACCTTCATAATGATCCTGAGGCCCTCGATGATCTCATCAGGTCTCTCTATCATAAGTCTGTAGTCAGCAGTAAGATACGGTTCGCATTCAGCCCCGTTTATGATAACTGTATCAATATGCTTTTCCTTTGGAGGAGAGAGCTTTACAGAGGTAGGGAAGGCTGCACCACCAAGACCGACAATTCCGGCAGACTTTATTTTTTCCTTTAGCTCATCAACAGAGAGGTTCTTATAATCAGGGCTGTCTTTAAGGGCCGTCCACTCTTCCCTGCCGTCGTTCTCTATAAATACAGATGTGACCATCCTGCCCATAGCATTCGGAAATTCAGCAATCGCAGTCACCTTTCCTGAGATAGAGGAATGGACAGGGGCTGAAACAAACCCTCCGGGCTCGCCGATCAACTCACCTTTTTTTACCTCCTGACCAATTGAGATTACCGGCTTGCATGGTGCTCCTGTATGCTGGCTCAATGGGATTATTACTCTCTGCGGCAGAGTTGCAGGCGTAACAGGACTCTCTTTTGAAAGTTCTTTTTTATCAGGTGGATGTATTCCGCCGCTGAAAGTCAAAACGCCCATTAGGCCCCCTCCCGATGAATTATGTCAGGGATAAAAGATAAAAAGACCTGTCAATAATAAGACGATAATAATCTATATGTCAAGTCCTGAGTTTAGGTTGTGAGTTTAGGTTTCCTTCGAAAAGCAATGAGTCAGCAAGGCTATGTTTTACATCATACAATCCCGGCGGCTAATTATGATAGGCTTTCTCTAAAAAAGGAGTTGATCGCATATGATGAAATGTCCCTTCTGCGATAGTGCACTGACAAAACATTCACTAGCGGGCTGGCAGTGTGAATGCGGTGAACTGGTCCCGTTTGGCTTCGGGGTAGACTCTGAAGAAAACTGTGAGACCTGCCCTGTAATCTACTGTCCTAATAGGAAAAAACCTCAGGCAGGAGACCTTAAGAACCTTCAGGTTTAATTCCCCTGTTTATCAGCCTGTTAAGCTTTTCTATTGATCAATTATTGACTTTTAAGCCCCTTTCAATTAATAATATCCAAGCAGAATTATCCGATTAAGGTATTTTACCTGCTAAGCTTTCACACTGGAGGGAATTTGTGGAAGAAGAAGCTCTATTAATGGACCTGATAATTAATCCGCACACTGTGCCGCATTATGTCTCTTACTCATTCCTCGTCTCAATAATCCTGATAGCCGTTGCGCTTTTGGTAAGAGGTTCACTTGCGCTTGTGCCTAAAGGCGTCCAGAATTTTCTTGAGGTTATAATCAGTACACTATATCAGCTCGCTGAAGATAATATCGGGCACAAGTGGTCCAAGCATCTCTTCCCCCTTATCGGGACAGTCGGCATCTATATCCTCTTGTGCAATCTCATGGGCCTTATCCCGGGTTTTACTGCGCCGACGAGCAATATCAACACAACCGTATCCCTGGCCGTACCTGTCTTTCTCGCAACACACTATTACGGCATCAAAGTGCATGGCATTAAGTACTTAAACCATTTCCTCGGCCCTATACGTTCCCTTGCTGCGTTGCCGCTTATGATAATGATGTTTTTCATAGAGTTCATCGGCCACATGGCGAGACCATTGACCCTCTCGGTCAGGTTATTCGGCAACATGGTCTCAAAACATCTGATACTGCTTGTGCTCGCTATCCTTGCCCCTGCCATTGTCCCTACTGCCATACTCGGCCTCGGAGTCCTTGTCAGTATCGTGCAGGCCTTTGTCTTTGTTTTGTTAACAACGCTTTATCTCGCAGGTGCTGTTGAAGAAGCACATTAATCGAGACTTAAAGAAAGGAGGTTTAATAGCATGAAGAAAATTCTTACAGTCTTACTGCTTTCAATCACATTGCTCTTCCTTCTTGCCCCTGTAGCCTTTGCTGAAGAGGCTGCAGCAGCGGCATCTCCTAAGGATGCAAAGATGAACTATTATGCGATGGCTGCCTTAGGCTGCGGCATTGCTATCGGTATTGCTGCATTAGGCACAGGCATTGGGCAGGGCATCGGCTTGAGCAAGGCATGCGAGGGTATCGCAAGAAATCCCAACGCATCCGGAAAAATCACGACTACTCTCATCATCGGCCTCGCCATGATAGAGTCACTTGCTATCTATGCGCTTGTCGTGGTTCTTATTATTCTTTTTATGAATCCTTTCAAACTTTAATTTTTCCTTATAGCGGAGGGCAGCAAACTGCCCTCCGCTATAAATCCTGAATCAGCCTCCAAGAGTATTTTGAGTATTTTCTTCAAATCATGTAAAATCGTTCTCACATCATGAAACGCTATTCGACTATACACCCGCTTTATATGTCATTTTATTCAAAGTCACTGTACAGGGATGTTGCAATGAACTGGAAGAAGGTATCATTCGTTTACCTCTTCCTGCTGCTCGCCATATGCGAGATACCTTTAATGTTCAGGCTGAATGATGAGGTCTCTGAATATATCTTTCAGCAGGCCCCTGACATTGTTAAACAGGTACCTGCGATAACCGTCTCCAAAGGTGTTGTATCTGCAGAAGTGCAGATGCCCTACATAATCAGGGAACCAAAGAAAAATTCCCCCCTTATGATCATTGACACAACCGGCAAGACAGTTTCACTCGAGGGCTCTGATGCGTTTGCGCTTTTGACAAAATCAGACCTCATAGTCAGAAAAACTAAGACAAGCACGTGGAAATTCGACCTCTCTGAGGTCGATGGCCTTGTCATAGACAAGAAAATGCTCTATGACTGGATCGAGGCATTCGCAGGGCTCATCCCTGTGGTGACGTATCCCTTAGCCCTTTTATTTTCATTCATCTTCAGGGTAATTCAAGCATTGATATCTGCATTAGTCGGCATATTTCTGGCAAAAAATCTGAATATCTCCTTATCTTATTCACAATCGATAAGTCTTTCTATAGTATCGATGACGCCTGCAGTCATGCTCGGCACCATACATGATTATTCAGGCATAGTTGTAAACTCATGGTGGTTTATTAGCCTTGTGATCGCACTCGGCTATCTCTGGTTTGGCATAAGGTCGGTTTCAGAACAGCCTGCTGATGAACCTCAGCCAAGATAGTCATTAATTTTCTCAGGATCGAACACCTCTTCATCAAGGACCTTGTCTACAAACCTGAAGATCATATTCCTCTGCGGCATTGTAAGCTCAGGATAAAAGATGGGATTTGCGACCACAACGCCCCTGAATGCAAAAAACGGCTGTACAACTGAATATATATCGGAGTCTCCTGACCTCTTAACATAGTCCTCAAAGAATAACTTAAGCCCTTCATAGTATGCGCCCTTTAGACAGCCATTGAACCTGATCGAGAAGAATATATAGTTTATTGTGAGTGCAGTGATATCATCAGCCGGTTCACCCCATGGCCCGCGGCTCCTGTCGAGCAAGGTAAAGTCAATTTCAGTTCGGAGTTCGGAGTTTGGAGATTTAGGATTTCTGATTTTACTACTCCCAACTTCTGACTCATTACTATTAACTTCTCTAAAGAGGATGTTCCCCGGATGGAAATCGCCGTGTATCTCTGAAAGCCTCTTGAACTTTGGTTTTAGTCTGGCCCTCCAGTCAACGGTTTTCCTCTCTATCCCTGCCATTTCATCATATGAAAGCACTCCGTCAGGATATGTGTCCAATACCCCCATTATGCACTCGCCATGCCCTATATTGTCCCTCAATTTGCGCCAGTAAAGAGTCTTAGAATCTTTTTTTATTGCATGTATCTCAGAAAGATAAGAAGTCATCGAGATGATCTTTTCTATATCAGCAGGGCCGAGCCTCTCTTTGTCCCTGAACCCATCAAGGTCCTTAAAATAGTCCCTGCCTTCAGCCTTCTCCATCAAGAGATAGTACTCCCTGCCTCCGCCGATAGACTTTATCTTGCCGTCTTCCATCTCTGCAAGGACATCAATAGCTTTTACATGTTTCGGCAAATTCTTGAATTCATCAAGATCGAGGAGAAACACTCCTGCCCTGTCAGAGGGATAGTCATGGGAAAAATCTTTTGGAACGAGGCCCTTGATAACAAATGATTTGAGGCCTTCATCTGTTTCGATTTCGATAAGAAACCCTGCTCCGTGAACGCCGGAGCCGAGTTTTTTGATCTGTATCCGGGAGACACCACCAAACTCTTGTCTTAGATATTCCCTTAAAGCATCTTCGTTTATCATATGTTCCACGCTCCTAATGTCCAGATAATAATCAGTATAACGAGGTTATAGCACTGAACCCTTTCCATCTAAAGGAGCATCTCTAAGAAAAGGCCCCGTACTGGGCCTTTAGGTTACGGTCTGAACGTTTGATGACAGCTTACGCAGCCGTCAAGGACTTTCTTCGTGAGCAACACCATCTTTTTATGGTCGTTCGAGTGAGATGCGTGCGCGAGTTTTTCGAGGTTGCGATGGAAATCCTTGTCCATTTTCACAAACTCCTTTAGCCTCTTTGCGTTCTTCTTCAGCTTTACAGTGCCGGCATCCACTCCTTCATGGGTCTTTTCCATAGTGCCGTGCATTGTCTCAAGGGCAGCGTGTACCCTTTGGCCGTCCCCGAGGGCCACGCCTGAAACGATCTCGTGAAAAACCTCATCCAGCTTCATCATCTCGTCGATAAGAGGATTCTCGGTTGATACCTCACTTCCCGTTGCAGGGTGGTGATGGTGATGGTGTGAATGGTCATCCTGAGCTGCTATTAAATATGCAGGTACTCCGGACAGGAGCAGGGCTAAGGATAAAACTGCCATTTTCTTTGCCACTGATTGATCCTCCTGAAATTCATTAGTTTATTGGCCATGCCGCAGTTATTTTACAGTATCTCCTATGGACTCTTATTATGATTCAGGTCATAGTGCCCTTAGGGCTTCCATTACCGCCTTCTGGCAATTCCCTGCTCCGAGCCTGATGTCCCACCTCTCTATATCCCTTTCTTCCACAATGTTGCTTATACCCCTTATCTCAATAACAGGCTTACTATATATGGCACAAACATGTACAACTGCAGCGCCTTCCATATTCTCGCAGATTGCATTATATCTGTTCCTGAGTTCTATTGCTCTTTTTCTTGTGCCTGTACAGGTTGAGACAGTCACAAAAGGGCCGATTTTAATGTTTGGGACAAATGACGAGTGACGAGTGACGAGTTTGATAAGACCTTTATCAAAGGGGAATTCATTGAAGCATTTTTTGCTGCCTTTTTTAAGAAGCGGGATGCCTATAATATCTGTGCCTTGGAAACCCTCTCGTGTAAACACGCCCTCATCGCCGTAAACCTCTTTTTCAGCAACAGCTATATCACCAACCTTGAGGCCGGATTCTGGATATGCCCCACCTACCCCAAAGAGGATGATCATGTCAGGGGAATATTTTACGATTAATACTGTTACAGCGTGGGCGGCATTTGTCTTGCCCATGCCTGAAACCGCATATACAACTTCTCTGCCGTGGATTCTTCCATGAATGATGCGGAGCTGCGGAGACGCAGAGACACTGGAACCCTTCATATTCTTGAGAATTAAGTTCCCTTCTTCAGAAACTGATGAGATGAGACCGATCAGTCTTTTCCGTTTCTCCGTTTCTCCCCTTCTCAGCGTCATTATTCTCTAATCTGTCCGCTGCCGAGAACTATGAATTTTGTGCAGGTTAGCTCCTCAAGCCCCATCGGGCCTCTTGCGTGAATTTTGTCAGTTGAAATCCCTATCTCAGCGCCGAGGCCGAACTGGTAGCCGTCATTCAGGCGTGTGGAGGCATTAACCAGGACTGCGGATGAGTCAACCTCACGTAAAAATCTCATAGCCCTTGCATAGTTCTCTGTAACTATGGTATCAGAATGAGCAGAGCTGTATTTTGCGATATGCTCCATAGCGTCATCCATATTTTTTACAACCTTCACATTCAATATCAGGTCCAGATATTCGTTATAAAAATCCTTTCCTTTGACTTTCTTTATGCCGGTAAAAATCGCAACGGTTTTGGGACACCCCTTCACTTGAACCCTTGCAGCCTTAAACCTTTTGAGCATGCGGGGCAGGAATTTCTTTGCAATAGCCTCATCCACGAGCATGGTCTCCATGGCATTGCATGTGCCGGGCCGCTGTACCTTTGCATTAAAGCATATATCTTCTGCCATTTTTAAATCCGCATCCCTGTCAACAAAGACATGGCATACGCCTTTATAATGCTTCAGCACAGGTATCCGTGAATTTTCGGTAACTGCCCTGATAAGCCCTTCACCACCCCTTGGGATTATAAGGTCTATGATGCCTTCGAGCTTCAACATCTCCATGACGGCCTCTCTGTCAGGCATATCAATAAAGGTTATAGCGCCTTCATGTATCCCGTTATCCTTTGCAGCCTTTCTCAGTATATTTACAATTGCCTTGTTTGAATTTATCGCCTCTGAGCCTCCGCGCAGGATAACGGCGTTACCTGCCTTCAGGCAAAGGCTCGTTGCATCTGCAGTAACATTCGGCCTCGACTCATATATTATGCCTATTACGCCAATCGGGACCCGCATCTTACCGACTGTCATGCCATTCGGCCTCTGCCACATCTTTATAACCTCGCCGACAGGGTCAGGGAGCTGCGCAACCTCAACAAGGCCCTCTGCTATCTCGTTTATGCGTTTTTCATTTAGGGCCAGCCTGTCGACCATTGCCTTAGAGAGCCCCTTCTGTTCTGCATATGCAATGTCTTTCCTGTTTTCTGATATGAGTTCCGAAGCCCGTTGCTTAAGTGCCTCTGCCATCTTTATTAGCGCATGATTTTTTTGGGCAGAAGATGCCTTAGCGAGCGACCGGGCCCCAGTCTTTGCCTCCATTGCAAGGTCATGTACATATCTTTTTAAATCCATCTATACCTCCAGTGGTTCTGTTTCCTAATTAACAATTTTAACACGATCAGCATCCGACTTTCACATCAGGTTAAATGCTCTTATTTAGGGTCAGGCTTTCATTTGTGCAATTAACATCCTGATACGCTCATGCAATGCCTGACATTCTTCCTCCGTAGCGTGCATATAGAGTTTCGATAAAATCGATAGCTCTCTCTTGAAAAACTCTATGATGCGTGTTGAGCTTTAGGCGTCTCCATGAGAAGATGAACATGGTTGTCCATGAGGACATACGTACATAAACACACAAAAATAAACAGGGACACATCCTATTTATTGTTCTTTTGCCTTCCTTGGCCTTCCTCGTGGTCTTAATTTAAATATTCTATCAAGTTTCCGCTCCATTTTCTCTATAAACCTCTCACTGTCGATGGGACTGCTATTCCTTAGATGATTCCTTATATGCGTTATCTCTTCTTCTTTTATGCCTACCTTCATCAATTCAATGTAATCCTTCCTCTGTCTGTCTTCAAACAGTGCCTCGCCAAGTATCTCGTCTTTTGCACCGTTTATATGAGCCCTTGTGCTTGAATAGGGATAATCTTCCACTTTCTTCACGAGCTTCGCCCTCACAGGGTTTTGTTCAATGTATCTCGCTACAGTCCATAAATACTTCTCTTTATCCACTAAGCATGAATGATACCTGCTCTCCCATAATCTGCCTGTCTTCTTATATGTCCTGTTTATGTATTGCGTATAGCAAAGGGTTATGCCCTGCATCATTTTGTATAAAGACTCTTTTGTTGACGGCCTGATCAACAAATGCACATGATTGTTCATAAGACAGTAGGCAAGGATGGGTGAGTTCCATTTATCTGAATATTTCTTAAGAAGCAACAGATATTGCTCCTTATCCATCTCACTTAAAAAGACTTTTTCTCTGTTGTTGCCTCTTTGAACAACATGATGGGGAAAACCTGATGCAATTGCTCGTGCCATCCTTGGCATTATGGAATTCTACCGGATTGATTCTCTTATGTCAATTAAATAGGATGTGTCCCTAAATAATTAATTAGGGCTGACTCCAAACAATTAATACGCATTATAATTGCTACCCTCCCCCCCGCTTATCTAAAATTATTCTCTGGTGTCCACAGTAAAAATTGATAGACTGGATACAATTGTTTGAAGCGATATAATACTTCTTCGATAATCCTACCCGTTGTGAGTCGTAAATCTTCATACTCTTTGTACCAAATACCTAATCTTAGCCAATTGTAACCTGGATCGAATCTGGATAACCAATCCAATAGCCGTTTTTCACTATCCAAATCCGCCGCCGTTGTAGTAAGTTCTGGTTTGCTGGTATCTGGCCACCCACCAAAAATATAATCGCGCCCTAAACCTTTAAGTAGATGGATAAGTTGTTGCCGTTCCACTTTATGTTTCTCTACTTTCTTCTTGAAGTTTTGCGCATCTAACTATGCTTTATCAGTTACAAGTAGTTCAATTGCCAAATACTCACTGTCTATCCGAATACTTATCATCGGATGCTTCGTGTACTGAGTTTCTGAATAATCCAACAGTTTTGGAACTCCCATCATTTCTTCAACCGTCTGTACTTTGGCGCGCGTGCGCAAATAACGCAGTTTCATAAACCTAAAAGACCTCTCTCATAAAATGCCTTCGCAGACCGTGTTAAAGAGGGCTACATATAATATACCAACCTGCCCGTCTCAACGAGTTTGTTAAAACTGTAATATATCAAGCTACTTGCCGTAAGAAATATTTTCTGGTATAATAACTGCCTGTTTTTGCCAAATTATAATATGGTAATATGGATTAAATGGGCAGACCGTGTGAGCGGCAGCAAAAAACATTTCAGCATGAGGAGTCCGTTGGATAAATAATGAACGCCATCGACAAGTTCAAAGAGGTTTCGTCCTTTCTTAGATTTAAAAACATAGAGGATGCCGTGAGAGAGGCGGAGATGCTCATAACAGAAACGCTTCGGGTCAATAGATCACGGTTTTATACCGATACCCTGGAGATATCAGGAGAAACAGCTAATAGTATAGATGCGTTTGCAGTGAGGCGGTCTCAGGGCGAGCCACTCCAGTATGTTATAGGCCATGTTGATTTTTATGGGATGAAGATCAAGGTTGGCCCGGGCGTGCTTATCCCGAGGCCAGAGACAGAACTGCTTGTGGAAGAGGTCTTGAAGACAGTAAGCAGTAAGCAGTCAGCAGTCAGCGGTCAGAACAAAAACTCCGAACTCCGAACTCCCATGGGTCGTAGACCGAACTCCGAACTAACATCCTCACTATGTATCCTCGACCTCTGCACAGGCAGCGGATGTCTTGCGCTTGCACTTGCAAAGCATATCCCGAATTCAGATGTATATGCTGTGGACATTTCTGAAAAGGCATTGGAATATGCGAGAGAAAATGCAGGAATCAACGGCATCAGCAATATTGTCTTTCTTAACGGCAGCCTGTTTGAACCTGTAAAAGATATGAAATTTGACGTAATAGTCTCTAACCCGCCCTATATAAAGAGGGCAGACATAGAAACCCTCCAGCCTGAGATAAGGGATTGGGAGCCTTTTGAGGCGCTCGATGGCGGTGAAGACGGCCTCGATTTCTACAGGGAGATTATCTCTTCTGCGCGGTTATATCTTAATGACACGGGCCTTGTCATTCTCGAGGCAGGGGCAGGTGAATCAGGAGATATTGTGAGGATAGCCGCAGAATCCGGACTGAGATGCGAGTCTGTAATAGAGGATTATGCAGGCATAGAGAGGATAATCTGCCTGACGATATGACAGGATGCTTTTGAAATGCATGAGGGCAGACCGCATATTGTTCCGAAATACATAATATACGGCTTTTTTGC
Source organism: Thermodesulfovibrionales bacterium (assembly GCA_919901585.1). Taxonomy (GTDB): domain Bacteria; phylum Nitrospirota; class Thermodesulfovibrionia; order Thermodesulfovibrionales; family UBA9159; genus CAKKPH01. The sequence goes on from CAKKPH010000098.1 coordinate 25,774, forward strand.
GCTCGGTCTGATTTCTGCTATCGCCTTCAGGGCGATCATAGTGCTGCAGCACCTCGAGCCCGAATGGGTGAGGCCTGTCTGGTACATTGGGGCTGTGGGCTATTTCCTCTTCTTCCTCTACCGCTACAAGATAAGCAAGAAAAGGAAGATGGCGATAGAGAGGTTTCAGTTGATTGAGAAGGTAAAGAACAATGCATGTCTGACAGATGAAGACAGAGAGGTGGTTCTGTATCTGCTCTCATCAGTAAAGGCCTCTCTCGAGGATATCAATTATGCGATTATCTTCCTCCTTTCGGTAATTGCTGTCGCGGCTGACCTGGTTCTTAGCGTTATGAAATAAATATGACAGGGCCGGAAAAGCCGTTTCTGCGATTTCCACCGGATGCCCTTCCTAATCTTTGACGTGTTCCGGGAAGAAGACAGAGTGCAGTATTTATGTGAAGCAAAGCTAAAGTTGTGGTAAAATATGGGATATTAATAGTTACCGGAGGGCAGATATGAAGGTTATAGAGGGTGATTTACAGGCAAAAGGCCTGAAATTCGGCATTGTTGTAAGCCGGTTCAATGACTTTATTACGAATAAGCTACTCGAGGGGGCACTGGATGCACTCATCAGGCATGGTGCAGACGAAAAGAATATCGATATAGTCAAGGTGCCCGGTTCCTTCGAGATACCGCTGATTGCGAAAAAGATGGCAGGCAAGGGCGCATATGATGCTTTAATATGCCTCGGGACTGTTATAAGAGGTGCTACGCCTCATTTTGATTATGTTGCTGCAGAGGTATCCAAGGGCATTGCAGCAGCCTCAATGGATTCCGGCCTGCCTATAGCATTCGGTGTTATAACTTCAGATACTATTGAGCAGGCAGTAGAGAGGGCAGGCACAAAGAGCGGGAATAAGGGATGGGATGCAGCTATGGCAGCCATAGAGATGGCTCAGGTGATTAGGAAGCTATGACATCAGGTGCCGAAGCCTGTAATGTGAGGAGCATTCTTTCTTTGCATCCAGCATTATGAAGAGGAGGAATGCAAGAGAGCTTGTGCTTAAGCTTCTTTTCCAGTCTGATTTTACAGGGAAAAGACCTGAAGAAAAGGACTTTGACGAACTGTTCGGTAAGGACAGCAAGGATGCGGAGTCCAGAGCATTTTCAGAGGATATTGTAAACGGCACACTCGATAACCTTGAGGAGATAGACTCGACCATACAAAAGGCGGCAGAGCACTGGGTGCTCCAGAGAATGGCTGCGGTTGACAGGAACATATTAAGATATGCTGTGTACGAACTGCTATACCGCAAGGACATACCGTCAGCAGTATGTATCAATGAGGCTATCGAGATTGCAAAAAAATACTCTACACTGGAATCAGCCTCTTTTATAAACGGGCTTCTCGACAAGGTTGCAAAAGGTATCAAGGGCAGGAAGGCAAGGTAATGCATTGTGCTGTCATGGCAGATGTGCACTCGAACCTCGAGGCCCTCGAAGCTGTCTTGAAGGATATTGAGAAGAGGGAGGCATCGGACATAATATTTCTGGGTGATGCCGTTGGATATGGCCCTGATCCAAATAAATGCATAGATGTACTCAGGGATGCTTGCAGAGTCCTTATTGCCGGAAATCATGACCGTGCAGCAACATGCCAGGCTGATATCGAGTATTTCAATGAATATGCAAAGGCTGCAGTGTTATGGACAAGGGAGGAGCTTAGCGAGGAGAACAAGGGATTCATCGAAGCGCTGCCGCTCACAGCTGAGATGAAAGACGATGGGGTCCTGCTTGTTCATTCGACCCCCAAGGAACCTGAGGCATGGCACTATCTGCTCACGCTCTGGGACGCAGAGATTAATTTTAATTACTTTGACCAGAGGATATGTATGCTCGGCCATAGCCATCAGCCATTTGTCATCGAAAGACTGCCGTCAGGCGAGATGGTAACCCAAAGGAAAGAGATTAGCCTCGGCAGCAGTGAAAGGTATATTCTTAATGCAGGAAGTGTGGGCCAGTCGAGGGACAGAGACCCGAGGGCTTGCTATATGATGGTTGATGGAGAAAAAGTGGAGTTTGTAAGAGTAGCATATGATATAGGGAAGACACAAAAAAAGATGCATGATTCGGGGCTTCCACTGCCTTTGATCGAGAGGCTGGCAAGGGGGACATAGAAAGGCAGTAAATCGTAAATTGTGATTTGTGAACAGTTAATAACGAATTATGCAGAACCTAAAAACCAATAACTAATAACCAAACATATGGAGAGCGTATGATTGCACGTTACACAAGGCCCGAAATGGGCAGTATATGGACACCTGAGAACAGGTATGCAAAGTGGCTCGATGTCGAGATAGCAGTATGTGAAGCCTGGGCAGAGAGGGGAGATATCCCGAAGAAGGCGGTTGCAGCAATTAAGAAAAACGCAAGGTTTGATGTCGAGAGGATCGATGAGATAGAGAGTACGGTCAGGCATGATGTCATCGCATTCCTGACAGCGGTCGCAGAGAATGTAGGTCCTGAGTCAAGGTTCATTCATAAAGGACTCACATCATCTGATGTTGTGGACACAGCCCTTGCCCTTCTTATGAGAGAGGCATCAAATATCATCAGCAGTGACATAAAAGGCCTCATGAGTGTCCTCAAAAAACAGGCCTTGAGATACAAGGAGACTCCCTGCATTGGCAGGAGTCACGGAGTCCATGCTGAACCCATGACATTCGGCCTCAAGTTTGCGCTTTGGTACGAAGAGATGAAGAGGAACCTTGTGAGGATAAAGAGGGCGCGTGAGGTGATAAGCATAGGAAAACTCTCAGGTGCAGTCGGGACATTCTCGAATATCCCCCCGGAACTTGAGGAAAAGGTATGCAAAAAACTCGGCCTACATCCAGAGCCGGTTGCGACACAGGTCGTTCAGAGGGACAGGCACGCTGAGTATCTAACGAGCCTTGCGATTATAGCTGCAACAATAGAGAAGATAGCGACAGAGATAAGACATTTTCAGAGGACAGAGGTGCTCGAGGCTGAAGAGCCTTTCTATTCCGGACAAAAGGGCTCGTCCGCAATGCCGCACAAGAGGAATCCGATTGGGTGCGAAAACCTCACAGGACTTGCGAGGGTTGTGCGCGCAAATGCGCACTCGGCGCTCGAAAACATTGCGCTATGGCACGAAAGAGACATCTCTCATTCATCTGTTGAGAGGATAGTAATCCCTGACAGCTCGATACTCGTTGATTACATGCTTAACCGGCTCAAAGGCATAATCGAGGGCCTGCTGGTCTATCCTGAAAGGATGAAGGAGAACATGGCAAAGAGTTTTGGGCTGTACAATTCACAAAGGGTAATGCTTGCGCTCACAGACAAAGGCCTAACAAGGGAAGACGCCTATTCAATTGTCCAGAGGAATGCCATGAAAAGCTGGAAACAGAGAAAGGATTTTAAGGCCTTGCTTCTGAAGGACAGGGATATAAGGAAGCACCTCTCTGCAGCAGAGATAAACGGGATATTCAACATCAGACTCTATCTTGAGAATATAGGCTATATTTTCGGGCGCGTGTTCGGGAAGGCCTGATCCATTGCCGTTGCTTTATTTATACAGGAGACCTGCCTTATCCGGGTCAAAGAACAGCAATCTCCTTGGTGTTGTCAGGCAGAAGGTCTCAGAAGATATCAAAGATATTGCGACCGAGCATTGTTTTTATATCGAGTCAACTGCTGCACTCACCCCCGATGAGTATGCCCTCCTGAAATGGCTGCTCAGCGAAACCTTTGAGCAGGAGAATTTCTCGAATGAGAGCTTTTTGACTCCGAACTCCGAACTCCCATGGGTCGTAGACCGAACTCCGAACTCTATTTTAGAGACCGGCCCCCGCATGAATTTTACAACAGCATGGTCAACAAATGCTGTTTCTGTCTGTCATGCCTGCGGACTGACAAAGGTAACCCGCATAGAAAGGTCGAGGAGATACAGATTAATCAGCTATCAGCTATCAGCTATCAGCGGTCAGAAGCCGACTGATTTTCTGAATCTCGTCCACGACCGCATGACAGAATGCCGGTATGCAGAAAGATTAACCACCTTTGAAACAAGGATAGAGCCTGAGCCTGTGTACGAGGTCAAAGTCTTGGAAGAGGGCAAGGCAGCGATCGAAAAGATAAACAAGCAACTCGGTCTCGGACTCGATGAATGGGACGTTGATTACTATTATGGCCTCTTTGTGAATGATATGAAGAGGAATCCGACAAATGTTGAATGCTTTGATCTCGGCCAGTCAAACAGCGAGCATTCCCGGCACTGGTTTTTCAGGGGCCGGCTTGTCATAGACGGCATAACCATTCCCCATACCCTGATGGAGATAATAAAGAGGCCATATAATGAGAATCCGAACAACAGCGTGATTGCTTTCAAGGACAATTCGAGCGCAATCAGGGGATATAAGATAAAGACGATTATACCTGAAAGACCGGGAAGGCTTTCGAGGTTTGTGGATAAGGAGCTTACATGCCACATCACATTCACTGCAGAGACCCATAACTTCCCGACAGGTGTTGCGCCATTCCCTGGTGCAGAGACCGGCACAGGCGGAAGGATAAGGGATGTTCAGGCAGTCGGCAGAGGCGGGCTTGTCATAGCAGGCACTGCTGCATACTGCGTCGGCAATCTGCATATCCCCGGATATTGCCTGCCCTGGGAGGATGAATCATTCGAGTATCCGAAGAACCTTGCATCGCCGCTCCAGATAGAGATAGAGGCGAGCAACGGCGCATCGGACTACGGGAACAAATTCGGTGAGCCTTTGATTCAGGGCTATACTCGCTCCTTCGGCATGGTTTTGCCGAATGGCGAGCGTCGCGAATGGATTAAACCGATAATGTTCACGGGCGGTGTCGGCCAGATGGATGAAAGGCATGTAGAAAAAGGCGAACTTGAAAAGGGCATGCTCGTTGTAAAGGTCGGAGGCCCTGCATACAGGATCGGCATTGGCGGCGGTGCTGCCTCGAGCATGATTCAGGGTGAGAACATAGAAGAGCTTGATTTCAACGCTGTTCAGCGTGGCGATGCAGAGATGGAGCAGAAGCTGAACAGGGTCATACGCGCCTGTGTTGAGATGGGGAGTGATAACCCTATAATCAGCATACACGACCAGGGCGCAGGCGGCAACTGTAATGTTATTAAAGAGCTTGTATATCCTGCAGGCGCAAGGATAGACATAAGAAAAATCCCTCTCGGTGATAACACGCTCTCTGTGCTTGAAATATGGGGGGCAGAGTATCAGGAATCAAATGCGCTCCTCATACGTCCTGAGAAAAGGGATATCTTTGAGGGGATATGCAAAAGGGAAAAAGTCCCGTCTGCAATTGTGGGAACGATCACAGGGGACGGCTACATAGTCTTATTTGACGAAAAAGATAAAAGCACTCCTGTGAAACTCGATCTTAAAAAAGTTCTCGGCGAGATGCCTCAAAAGAGATTTACCTTTGACAGGATAAGGCCGGAGCTTTACCCTGTCAGCCTCCCTGAAGGCATTACTGTAAGGGATGCGCTCGAAAGGGTGCTGAGGCTTGTATCTGTCGGGTCAAAGCGGTTTCTAACAAACAAGGTTGACCGGTCTGTCACAGGCCTGATAGCGCAGCAGCAATGCACTGGGCCTCTCCATCTTACAGTCTCTGATGTTGCTGTGATTGCCCAGAGCCATTTTGGAACAACCGGCGCTGCGATCTCTATAGGAGAACAACCGGTTAAGGGACTTATAAACCCTGCTTCAATGGCGAGGATGGCTGTTGCAGAGGCGATAACAAATATAGTATGGGCAAAGGTGAGTGCGCTTGAAGACATCCGGTGCTCCGGGAACTGGATGTGGCCTGCAAAGCTCCCCGGAGAAGGCGCTGCCTTGTATGATGCTGCAATGGCTATGATGGAGATTATGCAGGAGCTAGGCATAGCTGTTGACGGCGGCAAAGACAGCATATCCATGGCAGCCGTTGTAAGAAACAATCAGGCAACAGGGCATGAGATTGTCAAGGCGCCAGGGTCTCTCGTGATATCCGCATACACGACATGCCCGGACATCACAAAGGTCATCACACCGGATATAAAGCAGCCGGGAATCAGCAGGCTTCTCTATATAGACCTTGCCAAAGGGAAAAAGAGGCTTGGAGGCTCGTCAATCGCTCAGGTATATTGTCAGCTCGGAGACGAATCGCCCGATATTGATGATCCCGGACTTCTAAAAAGGGTTTTTATGGCTGTCCAGAAGCTTATTGAGAAAGGCCTCATCCTTTCAGGCCATGACATAAGTGATGGCGGTCTTATTGTCACGCTGCTCGAGATGGCGTTCTCGGGCAATTGCGGGATCTATATAGAGATTGAGGGGCAAGGGGCAAGGGTCAAGGGTCAAGAGAGAGAAGTGATTGAAGCCCTTTTCTCTGAAGAGGCCGGGCTCGTCATTGAGTATAAGAATGAGAAAGAAGATGAGATAACCATGGTCCTTAAAGACCTCGCAGTACCTTTTCATTTTATCGGCACTACGCTTGTAGAAAAAAAGATCAAAATAAATCTCCGGACTCAGGACTCCGAACTCCAAACTCTATTAGATGAGGACATGCAGGGCCTTAGGGCTGTCTGGGAGGAGACGAGCTACCAGCTCGAAAGGCTTCAGTCGGACCCTGACTGTGCTGAAGAGGAGAGAAAGAACATCTATGAGAGGAAGGGCCCTCCGTTTATACTCAC
>CAKKPH010000099.1 GCA_919901585.1 Thermodesulfovibrionales bacterium
GTATCAATGGTCAACAAAATAACATTTTTCATTCGACATCTCCTTTTATAATTTGATGTTCAACTTTTGACAATAATATAAATAACTAGGTGACATATAGTCAAATTCTTTATTTTCATGAGACTTATAACTGGCAGTTATAGATAAGTTGAAAATACACAGCGAACGCATTCCATGCAACTTACTTTTTCTGTATTAGTGTGCGCAATATTATTTTTTATAAGCAAAATAGCGGATTTGGAAATCTGTAATAAGTCATCAGTCGATATATATGTAATGTCAGACACCCATGGACTATTACGAAAAACATTGGCAGGAATCACCAGTAAAAACCTTATTTGAAATTTTTGTTCACAGCTGGTTATAATTAATTCAACATGGATAAAGATATTAAACTTCAATATAATCGAAAATACAAAATTGCCCTCATCTGTAATTCAATGGAATTTGCTGATATTGTTGAACGTTATTCAGATCCGGAGACCGAAGACTTTACAGTTAAAGTACTGAGCTTTGTGAAGATCGAGGATACAGTTCCCCTTGCCATAAGACTTCTCGATGATGGTATCGAAGTGATTCTTACATCCGAGGTGACTGGTGATTTTTTGATTCAAACTATTGGTCAGCCTATTATCAAGATACAGAGAACACATCAGGATATACTCCAGGCACTTATCAAAGCTAAGGAATACGGTCCTTATATCGGATTGGAAAGCTTTGGCAAACTGACCGGTGGAATTGAGATTTTCGAGAATTTACTTTCTATAGGAATACACCAGGTAATTTACTCTACGACAGAAGAATTAAGAAACAATATCTCTAAAGCAGTAGATATGGGAGTTAAATGCATTGTTGGTGGAGGAATTAGCAGGGAAATTATTTCTGAGTTAGGAGGAAAGGGTATTATTATCCTTCCAGCAAAAGAGGCCATTTTGCAGGCCTTTCGAGAAGCGAGGGCGATTGCTTCCGCACGAAGAAAAGAGAGAAAAAATGCAGAGCAACTTGCAGCGATTCTTGATACGATTAAAGAAGGGGTTATAGTACTTGACAATAATGGTATCATTAACACTTTCAATCAGGCAGCTGAAGATATCTTGGGCATAGAATTAAAAAAAGAGGTTGGAAAAGCTCAACCGGAACTTTGTTACGACCCATTGTCATCCCAATGTGCGTTAAGACTTGCAGGCTTGCTCAATGTTTTAAGGACAGGAAAAGCAGAAATTGATCAGATCTGTCATATAGGGGATGTAGATGTTGTAATAAACTCACTCCCCTTCAAAGTTGGCGATGAGATTCAAGGTGTTGTTTTAACATTTAAAGAGGCTTCAACCATTCAGAAAACTGATAGGAAGTTAAGGGAAAAACTCTATAACAAAGGATTTGTAGCTAAATATACGATAGACCACATCAAGGGCGAAAACACAATAATGAAGCAGGTTATATATGAAGCAAAGAAATATGCTGAAACTGATGAAACAATATTAATCCAGGGAGAAACGGGGACAGGAAAGGAGATTTTTGCACATAGCATACACAATCTAAGCCGCAGAAAAAAGAAACCCTTTGTGGCAGTTAACTGTTCCGCCCTTTCGGAATCATTGTTAGAAAGCGAACTCTTTGGATACGAGGAAGGTGCATTCACAGGAGCGAAAAGGGGAGGCAAGATCGGCCTATTCGAACTGGCCAACGAGGGGACAATCTTTCTTGATGAAATAGCTGACGTTTCATCGAACCTGCAGGTGAGACTATTGAGGGTTCTTGAGGAAAAAGAAGTAATGCGTGTTGGCGGTGTTAAGATAGTGCCTGTTGATGCACGAATTATCAGTTCCACTTACAAGAACCTGTGGAAAGAAGTGGAACTGGGAAGATTCAGGATGGATCTCTATTTCCGCCTGGCAATCTTAAAGTTAGATATTCCACCTCTACGGGAAAGACAGGAAGACATTCCTTACATCATTAAGGGAATCCTTCATAAATATAGCGACAACAGAAAAAGAATCTCGGACAGCATGATTGAAAGAATGAAGGAATGCAGATGGGTTGGAAACGTTCGTCAACTTGATTCTCTCATTAAAAGATATATAATCCTCCTCGGGGATTCAGTATATGATGACGACTTACTTCTTAGACTCCTTGGAGAAATAGATGCAAAAGAAATGCGTAATATGCCTGAAGAGTTGCCACGGGATATCCAGCCGAAAACCCTGAAGGAACAAATAGAGGAATATGAAAAAAAGATTATAAATGAGACATTGAAAAGATCAAATTTCAATAAAAAAGAAACAGCGGAGAAGCTGGGTATCGGTGTTAATACCCTCTGGAGAAAATCGCGTTAGTATCTCATTATAAAATTTTGTCTTTGCATATCAAGCTATAAACTACCGAATTTCCAAATAATTTAATAATTCTATCAAAAATGGGATATTAAATCCCAGGAAAGAGATGTTTTTAAAAGCCCAAATCATCTATATAATAAAAATTTGAATTATATCAAATAGTTATCAATACTATAATTCTGGTATATAATTTGCTTTAATTAGAATTAACAAAAGAGTTAAAGTTGAAAGAAGAAGATAAAGATTGAGGCTGAAGTGGAAATATAAAAGGATATACCTTTATACCAGCTACTGAAGAAGTCGCTGAAGACAAAGAGAAAGGCTTTTGAAAGGAAAAAGGGTTGGATGTAGATTTGAAATCGTTTATAGAGTGAAAGGCCAAAAATGTCTCAGAAGATTATTTTGAAAGGACGTGGAGTCTCTCCAGGTTATGGAGAAGGTGGGGCGCTTGTAGCCAAATCTCCTATTGCTATATCAGGAGTAGGGATAGAGGTGGAAACTGGAACATTCAGGTGGAAAGGACATGAGCTCAACGATATCAGTATGAAGGACAAGATTCTGATCATGCCTACAGGTTTAGGTTACTCAGGAGGAGATTGGGCTTTATACGCAATGAAATCCATTTATGGCACCAGCCCCAAAGCCATTGCTTGTATGAAGGTGGATCTCTTTACTGCCTCCGGGGCTATCCTCAGTGATATTCCCTTGGTCGACCGACTGGAGAAGAACATATGTGAAGTGGCTGAAACAGGAGACTATATCAGGGTCGATGGATTAAAAGGAATAGTTGAAATTATCAAGGATCAGGCGGAGATAGAGAAGGTTCAAAAGCAAAAGAAGATACAGAAAATAGGCCAAGAGCCCATTTTTGAGACCAGCATTTCTCTATCAGACGAAGAGAAAATGATGGTAGCTGGAGAATACGGTGAAGGAGTCAGGAAGTGTATGAATTACCTGATCAAATTAGGAGAAGCTTTTGATGCTGAAAAAATGGTTCCCATTGCCAGCGCGCACCCAGCAGCCTGTGGGTATAGGGTGGCGGGGGAAGGTGCGGTGAGGTTTTTGGAATGGTTGGCTCAGAATGGAAACACGGTAAGGGTGCCAGCCACGACAAATCCCACCTGCGTGGATCACGAACGGTGGGAAAAAGTCATGAAACTTCCAGAACACTTTTACCAAAACCAGATGCGTATGAATCAAGCGTTTATAAAACTTGGCTTTGTGTCCACTTATTTTTGTTCGCCTTACTGGAGTTATATTGCCCCTAAGTTTGGAGAGCACGTTGCCTGGGGAGAACACAATGCGGTCTGTTACGCCAACTCTGTTTTGGGGGCCAGAACTAACTTTGAAGCTCATGCCACAGCCATACCGGCAGCAATCACAGGGAGAATACCAGCGTATGGTTTACATCTCGTCAAAAATAGAAAGGCTCAGGCAATAGTTCGGGTAGAAACTGAAATGAAGAATCCTACAGACTGGATGTGTTTGGGACTATATGTGGGGAAGATTCTTTTCGACCGAATCCCTGTATTTGTGGATTTACCCAGGATGATTTCCAATCGCCAGTTGAGGGATCTTGTCAGCTCAGTAGGTCCTCCTTTCGGCAAAATTCCCATGTTGCATATAGAAGGTGTAACTCCAGAGGCTCCGAGTCTTAAGGCAGCCTTTCATGGGAAGATACCTAAAGATGTGGAAACGATTGTGGTGGGTCGCCAGCAACTTGAAGAGGCACGAGTAATGGTCTCTACTAGTAAATCAAAAAAAATTGACTTGGTGACATTAGGATGTCCCTATTACTGCATTGAAGATATAAAGGAGGTCGCAGGACTCATCGAGGGAAAGAAAATACATCCAGAGGTTCAGTTATGGATGTGGACAGATGCGGGAACTCGTACTGTTGCTGAAAACATGGGATTACTTTCAATTATTGAAAAGGCAGGAGGTCATATTCTTACCGATACCTGCGCCATGGCCTGTCCCCTGGATCAGTGTTCTCAAGGATTTAAAAATATTGTAACGGATAGCGCCAAAACCGCAGGGTTCATTTCACAAGGAGGAAGGATCGGAGTTTACATGGGAAGCATGGAGGAGTGCATCGAAACCGCACTATCGGGGAAGTGGAGGGGTCATAAAAATTAAGACAAAAAGGAGGTACGAAATGGAAGCAATCAAAAGGCATAAAAAAGAATTATTGCTCGTTGTGTTGTTGATTGGTTTTTTATCGTCTTTTCAGATTTTCACCGCCATGGCTCAGGAAAAAGGATATCCTGAAAAGCCTATCCAGATTATCATTCCCTTTGGTCCTGGAGGAATAACGGACATTGCTCTAAGATTCTTAGCGAGTGTCATTCCACAATACATAGGACAACCAGTCGTTGTGATTAATAAGCCTGGAGCATCTGGGACTATTGCTTTTGAATATATCAGCAGGCAAACCAAACCAGATGGATATACGATGATGGGTGCAACTGCCGGACCGAATACAATTGTTCCAGCCCGAAATCCAAAGCTACCCTTTAAATTCGACGACCTTACATTTATAGCGCGCCTTCAAACAAGCCCTATGATGCTTGTTGTAAGAAATGATTCACCCTTTAAGACACTTAGTGATATGCTGGATTACATTAGAAAGAATCCAAAAAAATTGAAGTTTTCAACCGCTGGTCTTCAGACCACACAGTATCTGGGACCTCTTGTTTTATTGAAATCTGCAAAAATTCCTTTAGATTATGTAACTGCAATCCATTACGATTCCGGTGCTGAGCAAAATCTGGCACTTCTAAGAGGAGATGTTGATTTTTGCTATAATTTTGCTGTAATGCTCACCCCTCTGATTAAAGCAGAAAAGTTAAGGGGTTTATTAGTTCCAATTAAGGTGAAGGAATTGCCTAATGTCCCTACTTCTCAAGAATTGGGGTATCCCGAGGCGAATATCATTGGCTGGCAGGGAGTTGCCGGCACTCCCAAATTACCGGATTATGTGGTTAAGAAATGGACTGAAGCAATCAAAAAAACAATGGATGATAAATCATGGGGAAAAATGGTGGGAGATTCTGGAGACGTACCAGCTTACCTTGGTCCTGACGAATTCAGACATTTTGTGACTGGAGAGGTAAAAAGGTATAGAGAGATATTCAAAGAACTCGGCTTATTGATAGAATAAGTCCTTTGTTATGATGATTAAGCAAGCCCATGAGAAAGTATAATTTAATAAGTGGAGTCATCTGGCTAATATTGGCAATCTTCCTATGTCTTGAATCGCTCAGGCTCGGGATAGGAAAGTTTCAATTTCCAGACGCAGGATTCTTTCCGCTTTTGACTGCTATTTTCATGGGCTTGTTCTCAGTATTCCTTTTATTAGAGGCTACAATAGGAAATAATCAAAAAAAAGAAGCAAAGATAGCAGTTTGGTCTGCAGAAACCAGATGGAAAAAAATTATCTTAACATTACTGGCTCTTGTTATCTATTCAATTGTATTGGAAAAGATAGGATATCTTTTGAGTACTTTTGTACTTATGTTGTTTTTATTTAAGACCATAGAGCCACAAAAATGGAGTGTGGCTGTGTTAGGGGCAATTATTACAGTTCTATTGAGCTATCTTGTTTTCAACGTTTGGCTCAAAACTCAATTCCCTGTTGGAGAATTATGGGAATATTTTTAAGATAATAGGATTTGAAATGGGAATTTTTGAAAATATTTTGCACGGCTTTCAGGTAGGATTAGAGCCGATAAATCTGCTCTTCTGTTTCATCGGTGCTTTAATAGGAACCTTGGTAGGGGTTCTTCCAGGTATAGGGCCGGCAGCGGCAATTGCTTTGCTTTTGCCAGCTACTTTTAAGCTTTCACCGACACCAGCAATAATTATGCTCGCTGGGATTTATTATGGGGCAGCGTATGGAGGATCTACTACTTCAATATTAATTAATATTCCGGGAGAAGCTAGCTCTGTCGTAACCTGCCTTGATGGACATAAAATGGCGCTTAAGGGGAAGGCTGGACCCGCTCTTGGAATATCAGCTATAGGCTCTTTTATTGCCGGCACCCTGGCTGTCATTGGGTTAATGATAGCATCTCCGACTTTGGCAAAAGTGGCTCTTAAGTTTGGGCCCCCTGAATATTTTTCTGTAATGTTGGTAGGTTTAACTATATTGACTTATCTGGCAAGGGGGTCTTTAATTAAGGCATTAATAATGGGACTATTTGGCCTTTTTCTGAGTCAAATTGGAATAGATAGCATAACTGGAAAGTTTCGATTTACCTTTGGGGTAATGCGTTTATCGGATGGGATTGATCTAGTCCCCATGGTGATGGGGCTATTCGGGATATCAGAAGTTTTACTTAATCTGGAAAAGGAAATTAAAATAGAATTTATTAAGACAAAGATCAAAGACCTATTCCCTAATTTAGACGAATGGAAAAGATCGTTGAAGGCAATCATTCGGGGAACAATTTTGGGATTTTTTTTGGGAGTGCTTCCAGGGGGTGGAGCAATCATTGCCTCCTTCGCTTCGTATGGGTTAGAAAAAAGGGTCTCAAGATATCCAGAGAAATTTGGGACAGGTGTAATTGAGGGCGTCGCTGGACCTGAATCAGCTAATAACGCTGCATCAGTAGGAGCTTTTGTTCCCCTTTTAACACTCGGGATACCGTCGAATGTCGTAATGGCACTCATCTTTGGCGCCTTGTTAATTCATGGCATCCAACCTGGTCCTTTCCTCATATCTGAACACCCTAAACTTTTTTGGGGAGTCATATCCAGTATGTACATCGGCAATATCATGCTCTTAATTTTAAATCTCCCTATGATCTGGATCTGGGTACAGGTCATGAGGGTTCCCTATAAGATATTATTCCCTTTGATACTGCTTTTTTGCTTAATTGGTTCCTATAGCATTAATAACAGCATCTTTGATATCATCCTCATGCTCTTTTTTGGAATTTTAGGATATCTATTCAGAAAGTTAGAGTATGAACCTGCTCCTTTGGTGTTGGCTTTTGTTTTGGGAAAATTGATGGAAAAGGCTTTTCGCCAGTCATTATCAATGTCCGGTGGAAGTTTTTCCATTTTTTTCGATAGACCGATATCAGCAATCTGCATCGTTGCTGCGTTGATTCTGTTAATTACATCCTTCATATTCTATTATAAAAAAAGAAAGCCAAGCCTTTTGGAGTAAGAATATTGAAAATGCTTGACAATGCCTCTTTCTCTGAGATTTCAGATAGTGACCCAATCTTCCACCTTAATCATCCTCCTTCTTGCATTCAGATAGTTGAAGGGAAATTTTGCGTGAAGGGGGGTTATTTTTCGCATGGAATTAACAATCAAGCTAAGCTGCGAATTTTCAATATCTATCAAAAATGGGATATTAAATCCCAAGAAAGAGATGTTTTTAAAAGCCAAATCATCTATATAATAAAAATTTGAATTATATCAAATAGTTATCAATACTATAATTCTGGTATATAATTTGCTTTAATTAGAATTAACAAAAGAGTTAAAGTTGAAAGAAGAAGATAAAGATTGAGGCTGAAGTGGAAATAATAATATGATAACCAAAAAACACGGCAGAATATTTTGGACAGCCTTGGCGGCAATGGCGATCGGTATCATGGGCGTTCCCCCGGCGATTACCGCCAAGCAGTTGGTGAAAGTAACTATCGCAGAAGGAATGCAGCCTTCCGTTGCCCCCATCTATGTTGCCTATCATAAGGGATATTGGAAAGAACAAGGTCTGGATGTTCATTTGAAATCTTTCCTCACAGGGAAGCAGTGCTGTGATGCTATGTTGGCTGGCAAAGCAGATGCCGGTACCATGGCTCCAACCCCTCCGGCAATAGCCGCTTTCAAGGGTTCGTCGGTTCGGCTGATTACGGTCATTGAAAGTACCAATAATCATCTGAAGGTTCTGGTTAGGAAGGATCAAGGCATCAAAAAGCCTTCCGATCTAGTCGGGACGACAGTAGCTTGTACGTTCAAAACGAACGGGCAATTTTTCATGAATGCCTTCCTGAAATCTAAGGGAGTTGACATAAAAAACTTACGGGTAGTTGACCTGAGTCCCTCGGAGATGACCACGGCCATCATCCAGGGGAAAGTGCAGGCCATATTCACATGGGAACCCCATATTATTCTTACCAAAGAGATGTTGGGTAATGAGGCGGAAGTGTGGTTGGGAGGGGATATATATATACAAGATTTCTATCTGGGTGTGGAGGAAGGGTTTATACAGAAGTACCCCCATGCGGTTACTGGCCTCCTTAAAGGACTGATCAAGGCAGAGAAGTTTATCAAAGAAAATCCGGCAGCGGCGATTGTGATTACCGCCCCTCACGTCAAGATGAGAACGCTAGAGCTACAAACTATCTGGAAGGACTATCATTTTAAAATATCATTGGAAAAAGACCACTTGGATAGGCTGACCAAAGAGGGTAGGCGGGCCCAGGACTATGGAATCGTCCCTTTGAATGTCCCCTTGCCTGATTTCGGGAAATTATTTTATCCCAAACCGCTGGCGGAAATCGACCCTACGAGGGTAAGGTTGGACTCTATCCCGATATCCATCGAAGGGAGATGAATTATGACCAAACTTATGACCAAACTAAGGATTGCCGTTTTGTTTGCCTTGCCGGTTATTGGTTTTGTCTTGTTATGGGAAATATTTTCGCGAAGCGGGGCCATCGACAGTAAACTTTTCCCACCCCCTACCGTCGTGGCGATGGCCTTCGCAGAATTGATAAAAAGCGGTGAAATATTTCGGGATACGGGGTATAGCGTAGGCCGAGCCATTATCGGATTCGCTATTGGTGCGGGCCTGGGGGTTTTCGTGGGTACGCTTACCGGCGCGGTCAAGGTCGTACGGAACGCCTTCTTGCCGCTAATCCAGGTTCTCCGGCCGATTCCCTCCATTTCGCTGGTCCCTTTGGCGATTGTCTGGTTTGGATTAGGGGAGGTTTCGAAAATTTTTTTAGTTACTTGGAGTGTTTTCTTCCCCGTATGGCTTAATACATTTCTGGGGGTGACCCGGGTGGACCCGGTCTATGTCTGGGCGGCCTCGAGCCTCGGTGCTTCGAAACGCGCATCATTACTAAAAGTCATATTGCCGGCCTCACTTCCCCTGATTATGGGGGGTATGCGCGTCGGGGTTGCTTTGGCCTATATGAATTTGGTGGCCGCCGAAATGGCGGGGGCCTATGTGGGGCTTGGATTTCGTTTGGAATACGGTCATATGGTATTCAGAATTGACCAAATGCTCGTGGCAATCGTTATGATAGGAATTTTAGGCGCTCTAAGCGATCGGGGCTTCACAGGTGTGGTAGAGACGCTACTCCCCTGGTCACAAACCAAGAAGAGGTAGAAGGAATGGCAACAGGACAAGGACACGTTAAGGTGGAAGACGTCACCAAGATCTACGATCCGGAAGGCGCCAATGTCTTGGCAGTTGAGGACTGCAGTTTTGAGATCAAACCTGGAGAGTTTCTGGCCATAGTCGGACCCTCCGGTTGTGGCAAGACCACACTCCTCAATATGATCGCCGGATTCGATCATGTCGAACCTAAAGGGAAGATCTATGTGGATGGAGAGCTGCTGGCAGCCCCTGATAAAAAACTTCAACCCGGTCCTGACCGCGTTGTCGTCTTTCAGCAGGGGGCCCTTTTTCCTTGGAAAACGGTTTTGGAAAACGTTATTTTCGGACCCCGGAACACCGGGAAATACCAGGGTTCGGAGTTGAAGGAAAAGGCGGAAGAGTTGTTGGCCTTTGCCGGAATGAAGGAATTCATGAATGATTTTCCCTCGAGGATGTCCTCAGGGATGCAGCGCCGGGTTGAGATTATCAGGGCCCTCATCAACGAGCCGACCATTCTGCTTCTTGACGAGCCCTTCCGGGCTTTGGATGCCATAACCAAAGCAGTGATGCACCGATTTTTACTGGATACTTTTGATTATACCCATAAAACAATCATGTTTATTACCCATGATCTGGAAGAGTCGATTTATTTATCTGATCGAGTCGCGGTCATGACCACCCGACCCGGTAAGTTCAAAACGTGGATTGATGTCAAAATCCCCCGGCCGCGGGAAACCAGGGTCAAGGCTTCTCCTGAATTTATACGGCTAAAAGAAGAGGTCATTGAGGCGGTTCATGAAGAGGCGATAAAAGCTTTTCAGCGCGGCGAGCGTGAGATGGCCTAGCGTTTTTGGTGTTAACGGAAATTATGTTTAGGAAGGGCTTGAATATGACTAATCAAAAAGTAGTTGGAGATTTCCCCAAATCCAAGTCTGCAATACTGCAAATGATCGATGTCAAGAAATCTTTTGGCGACAAGAAGGTTTTGGATGGGATAACCTTTGAGGTTGAGGAGGGGACTTTTACCTGTATTTGTGGGCCCTCCGGGTGCGGGAAAAGTACGATTATTAACATCCTGGCCGGGTATCTGGAGGCCGACGGCGGACAATGTAAATTTCAGGGGCAGCCGATTACGGGCCCGGATGTAAACCGGTTGGTCGTCTTTCAGGAGACTGGATTATTTTTCTGGATGAGCCTTTGGGATAACGTGCTTTTCGGACCACGAAATCAGGGAAAAGATCTTCGAGTGGCCAAACAAAAGGCGCGGGAGCTTATAGAAATGAGCGGCCTCCTGGGATTTGAGAAAAAGTATCCGCCACAACTCTCAGGGGGTATGCAACGCCGGGCCGAATTGATCAGGGCTTTGATCAATGATCCCAAGGTCCTGCTTCTGGATGAACCCTTCCGGGGACTTGATGCCATGACCCGGGAACTGATGCAGGCCCATTTTGTAAAGGTTTTTGAAGAAACGAAAACCACTATGGTGCTGATTACCTCGGAATTGGACGAAGCGGTCTACATGGGGGACAGGGTCTATTTTCTTTCCACCATACCGACCACGGTGAAAAAGCAAATGCCAATCCCTATCTCCAGGCCGAGAGATTTTAAACAGTTGGCCAGCAAAGAATTTAGTGAACTCGTGGTTGAGGCTTACGAAACCATGGAAGCGGAAGCCATGAAAACTTTTCTGACCATAAAACGGGAGGTGGACAAAAAAAAACTATTTGAAGATGAAATTTAATTAAGTGAATACCGTAGGCTGGGAGGGAAAGGCTTGACTTTAAACAGAACAACCAAAAACCAAATTTATTTAAGGAGGAAGATTATGAAAGAGAAGAAGATCGTAGGGATGGCAATGATTTTGGCTATAACCTTGATGTTGGTTTCGTTGTCCCCACAAGTCGGGGTCTGTAAAGAATTGGTGAAAGTAACCATCGCAGAAGGAATGCAGCCTACCATTGCCCTCGGCTATGTGGCATGGGGTAAAGGGGTCTTTAAGGAAGAAGGGCTGGATGTGGACTTGAAACCTTTCACTATGGGGCGGCTGGCGCTGGATGCCGTGTTAGGAAATAGAGCGGATGTCGGCGTCATGGCGGAAACACCCCCGATGTTGGCCGCTTTTCATAACCAGCCGATCCGTATCATCGCGGCTATAGAGGATTCAGACAGGGCCATGAAAGTTTTGGTTAGAAAGGACAAGGGAGTCAACAAGCCTTCCGATCTGATTGGCAGGAAGGTAGCCTGTTCTATAGGAACGAATAGCGAGTATTTTATGAGCGCCTTCATGGCCGCAAAAGGAATTGATAGAAATAAAGTGACGGTTCTTAACATGAGTCCCGGTGATATGGTGATAGCCATCAGCCAAGGGGGAGTGGACGCCATCTTCACTTGGGAACCACACATTACCAATGCCATTAATGTGCTTGGAAAGAAAGGGGACGTTTGGTATGCCGGAGATGTTTACACCGAACTCACTTTTGTCGCGGCCACTGAAAGTTATATCCAGAAAAACCCCGAGGTGATCAAAGGGATACTTAAAGCCCTTATCAATGCGGATAAGCTCATCAAAGAGACCGCAGATTTTGTCAAGAGTATCTGGCCCTATTTCAACTTCGGCGTCTCTCTGGAGAAGAAACATCTGGAACAATTGATCAGCGAAGGTAAGTGGGCGATAGAAGCGGGTATCGCGCCTAGAGGGGCCGCCATGCCAGACTTTAAAAGGTTGTTTTATACAGAGGCTTTAAAAAGTATTGATCCCAAACGGGTCAATTTCTAATTTATCTGAGGTGAAGAGGCGATTATATCCTGTCTCATCCCTGAGGATATGATCGCCATAGATACCGAGCCATAGGGATGGGATCGGAGGATTATCGTGGACAGGTTAAAAAAGTGGACTTTGTTTCTTCTCCCCATTATCACTTTGCTTGTGCTTTGGGAGATCGTAGCTCAATCTGGTGGTTTTAATAAGAGTCTTTTCCCCCCACCCAGTGAGGTATTTACATCCATTGGAGAAATGCTTGATAAAGGCTATCTGATCGGTGATGCCGGCTATAGCATTATGCGGGCTCTGGTGGGATTCGCCCTGGGCTCCTTTTTGGGAATTGTCATAGGTATTCTCACCGCCCGATCGACTTTTTTCAACCGGGCCTTCATGCCGCTGATTCAATTGTTACGCCCCATACCGCCTCTGGCCTTCGTGGCCCTGGCGCTGGTATGGTTTGGACTGGGGGAAGCCTCTAAAATATTTTTAGTCACATGGGGGGTCTTTTTCACTGTCTGGATTAATGCTTACCTTGGGATCCTCAAGGTAGATATCAATTATATCAATGCGGCCAAGTGTTTGGGGGCCAGCGAACGTACCATTGTCAAAGAAATCGTTTTACCGGGGGCCCTTCCCCTGATTATCGCCGGAATGCGGACGGGCATCGGTTTTGCCTTTTTGTGCTTGGTAGCCGCCGAAATGGCGGGTGCTTACATTGGGTTGGGTTATCGGGTAGAATTTTCTCACCTGATATTTCGGGTAGACAATATGATTGTTTGCATCATTGCATTGGGAATACTGGGAGCGAGCAGCGATCGTATTTTTGCGTATGCTATTGAAAAATTGTTCCCCTGGTATTTAGGCGGCCGATAATACCAGGAGAAGGCTTTTCCGGATTATTCCCAGAATGAGGTCGAGATCAGTATATTAGCTCTACCCCGACTCGCTGGATAAAAAACTTCACTGATCCAAGATTAAAGGAGGCTGGAACAAATGGCCCTAATAGTCAAAAATATCATCTGGCAGAAGCGGTACATGGATTCCCTTCGACTCATGCGGATTTCGAACAAGGCCGCGGCATTGGAAGGGGTCGAAAAGGTTGCTGTAGTGATGGCCACCGTGCTGAATAAAGAAATCCTGAAAGAGGTTGGCCTCCTGGTGACCGAGGGCGCCGGTGCAAGTAATGATGACATTTTCGTCGCAGTGGCGGTCGAAGACGAAAACCGCATCCAGGCGGTCCTGGATTTCATCGAAGAAGAAATGAAGCGGGAAGGGGAGCGGATAAAGGATATGGCGGGCTATGCCCCCAAATCACTGGAGTCGGCCCTGGAAATGATGCCCCAGGCCAATCTTTCCCTGATTTCCGTTCCAGGCCAATACGCTAAAGCGGAGGCCATGAAAGCGCTCAAGAAAGGTCTCCATGTATTCTTGTTCAGTGACAACGTCACTATTGAGGAAGAGCTGGAATTGAAGAAGTATGCGGAAGAACAAGGGCTCCTGGTCATGGGTCCCGGGTGCGGAACGGCCATCATTAATGGCGTCGGTCTGGCCTTTGCGAATGTAGTGAAGAAAGGACCGGTGGGCATCGTGGCGGCCGCGGGAACAGGCCTTCAGGAAGTCTCTACGCTCCTCAGTAATGCCGGAGTCGGCGTATCCCACGGTTTTGGGACCGGGGGAAGGGACCTATCGGACAAGATTGGGGGAATTACCGCCAAGCAATGTCTGCGTATTCTGGAAGAAGACCCTGAGACCGAAGTGATCGTCCTTATTTCCAAGCCGCCGGGACCCAATACGGCCCAAGAACTGTCCAAGTATCTTGTCAGGATGAGGAAACCGGTGGTCCTTAATTTCATTGGTCTTTCGTCCACCATCGAAGGTGGGGACAAGGTATTCATCACCAAAACTTTGGAAGGCGCCGCATTAAGAGCCGTTTCCCTGATAAGGAACGAAGCATTCCAAGAAAAGGTTTTCACAGAAGAAATGTCAAAGGTCCTGCAATTAGCCGAAAGTGAATACAAAAAGTTCAGCGGGAAACAGAGGTATGTACGGGGCCTATATTCTGGCGGAACCGTGTGCAGCGAGTCAACGCTGATCCTGGCGGACTTCGTTCCTACGGTTACCTCAAACATGCCGCCTCGGGCCGAACTGGAGATGAAGGACACGAAAGTCAGCGTGGCCCATGCCTTGGTCGATTTAGGGGATGAAGAATTTACCGTGGGCCGTGCTCACCCGATGATCGATCCTTTTGTCAGGAAGCAACGGTTCCTGCAGGAAGCACGCGACCCGGAAACGGCGGTGATCCTGCTGGATGTAGTGTTGGGCTACGGGTCCCATCCGGATATGGCCAGGGTTCTGGCGGATACCATCATCGAAGCAAAATCCCTGAAAGAAAAGGAAGGTGGTTATCTGTCCGTTGTGGCCTCGGTCATCGGAACGGAAGAAGACCCCCAAAAGAGATCGGAACAGGAGAAAAAGCTTCTGGATTGTGGGGTGGTGATCATGCCGAGCAATGCCCAGGCCGCCCGAATGGCCGCACTGATTGCTACCCGGGGAGAGATTAAAAATCGTTTGTAAGGAGAATGGAATGGTCAAGGAAGCAGAATTAATTCACCAGCCGATGAAGGTGATCAACATTGGAATTGATTCCTTTATCGAAAGCCTGAAGGAACAGGGGGTCGAGGTGATCCACGTGGATTGGCGCCCTCCAGCCGGAGGAGACAGCCGGTTGATTGACATTTTGGATAAACTTGAACTATAAACAGGGAGGTAGAGCTATGGCCAGCAAAAAGGAACTGATTGAATCCGCTAATAAAAAAGCGACAGAAAGAATTATTGCGGCGCGCCCCTTTGTGGTGGACGTTAAACCGGCGATTGAAGCCGTTGCCGGCATGAAGGAGAATTTAGTCTGTCATGCCGGGCCTCCGTTAGAACTCGATGAAATGGTCCCTTCATTCAAGATGGCCATCTTTGGCGGTATCATGTGGGAGGGATGGGCTAAGACTCCTGAAGAGGCGGAGCGCTTGATTAGAGATGGAAAGGTGATCCTCGAACCCAATCACCATCATAACGGCATCGGTACGATGTATGGCATCACCACACCGTCCATGCCAGTATTCGTCATTGAGGACAAGGTGCACGGGAATCGAGCCACGGCGAACATCCGAGAGGGAACCGTCAAGGCCCTGAGGTATGGATGTTGGGATGAGAATGTGAAAAGAAAGCTGGGCTGGAACCGGGACGTTCTCGGGCCCATCATCGGTTTTGCGCTGCGGGAGTGCGGCGGAGTCGACATGGTGCCCCTCATGGGAAAGGCTCTGCATATGGGGGATGACGGACATAACGAAAATAGGGCGGCGAACCTGCTGTTTTCCATGCAGTTGATTCCGGACATCCTGAAGTCGGACTACAGCAAAGAGACGATCAAGGATGTCGTCGACTGGATGAATACGGATTCCCGCTTTGTCTCCACAGCGGAAATGGCGGTCTGTAAGGCGATAACCCTGGCGGCCCATAACATTGAGAACTGCAGTGTGATGACGACTATGTGCCGGAACGGCACGTATACGGGTATCCGGGTGAGCGGTCTCGGCGACCAATGGTTCAAGGCGCCCGCGCCGCCGGTGAATTTGCTTTTCTTCCCCGGCTACGGTCCCAAAGATGCCACCAACGATTGCGGTGATAGCTGCGTTACCGAAGTGGCCGGAATCGGGGCCTTAGCGATGGCCGCCGCACCGGCCATGGTCCAGTTTGTTGGAGGAAAGGTGGCCGATGCCGTCAATTACACCAAAGAGATGTATGAAATCACCACTATGAAAAATACGAACTGGACCATTCCTTACATGGACTTTGAGGGATGCCCTATTGGCATTGACATCATCAAGGTGGTCAAGACAGGGATGACGCCCCATATCAATACCAGTATCGGGCATATACTACCCAATTTTGGACAAGTCGGCGCAGGTATGACCAGAGCCCCCTTGAAATGTTTCCAGGATGCACTGGAAGCCTTTGCTAAAGCGGTAGGCGTCTAGGAGGAAAGACTTTGAAGATATTGCTTCTTGGATCGGGTCCGGACCGAATCGGTAAAACCGGGGAACTGGATCGATTTGCCTTACAGGGTTTGCGTTTTATCAAGAGTGAAGGGCATGAGCTTATTTGGGTGGATAATAACCCGATAACGCTGACCAGCGTCTCCAGAGAGGTGCACCGTGTATACCTTGAGCCTTTAACACTCAAAATGCTGGAGAGGATCATCGAACAGGAAAACCCCGGGGCTATTATGCCTACCTTCGGTGGGAACATTGCCATGCATCTGGTGATCTTTCTGGATCGGGAAGGCATTCTCGACCGATATAACGTGCGGGTTCTGGGCACGAGTGTTTCGGGTTTAAAGCGTTACCGGGATGCTGGAATTTTCAGGAAAACCCTGCGGGATTTGGGCCTTCCCCTGATGGAGGCCTTAATCGTTCATAGCATGGAAGAATGCTATCACGTCAGTCGATCCTTAGGGTTCCCCATCATTTTGCGGCCTGGATTTGCCCTCGAAGGGATAGGCGGCTATTTAGCCTATAATGTTGATGAACTTCGGGAATTCGCTCGCATGGCCTTCAATCTGAGCCCGGTTCAAGAAGTGGTCGTGGAAAGGGTGCCTGCGGATTGGATACAATTCGCCGTCGAGCTGATTCATGACCCTGTTTCTTCGGGTAAGGTTTATCCGGTAGGAACTTTTGAAGCTCTAGATTGGGGGGTGGGCGTTCATCCGGGCAATAGCGTCGTGGTGACTCCCGCCCCCACGTTGAAAGAGGATCTTCTGGAGAAGGCTTTGTCCGTGGCCGGGCATATCGCCGGCACCATGGAAATTTGCGGGAGCTTTCAAGTTCGCTTCGCCCTTTCGCCTGTTGATGACGAGTTGGTGGTATTACGGGTAGTTTACGGTTTAAACCGATTCTCGTCGCTATTTTCTGCGCTTAGATCAATCCCCTTGGCTGAGATCAATGCCGGGCTATCTCTGGGATTGTCGTTCGAACAGCTGAACCAGAAGCTCGATATGAACGGCTTTACGGTACCGGATAATACGGTGACGGCGGTCCGAGTTCCTATCTTCCCAGATGAGTTTTCAGATACCCAAACTCCTGACAGCACGATGCGTTGCACGGGAGCCGCTGTCTTTGTGGGATCGAATCTGCCGGTCGCCCTAAACAAGTCCTTGGACTACCTCTATTTATCCGAGGACGTAGAACCCATAGACTCGAAGAAGGGACCATTTAAGGCTTTAGGAGAGGTTTCAAGAGGAGATGGGGCAAACGGTCAGGAATTAGTCTACAAGGGGGCTAATTCTGCCTTTTTGCCCGCTCTGAAAAATGCCGATAACCTTTTTAAGATGTTAAAAAATGTTGTCGGGGAGCCCTTCCCGCCGGCCTTGGTTAGGAAAGCAAAAGCGATGGGGATCTCCAACGAAGGGATTGCTCGCCGGACCAGTAAGGAGATCACAACGGTCAATGAGGCCTGCCATCAGGAAGGAATTTATCCTTCCTTGGTATCCATCGTAAATGGACGGAGTTTTGTTTCCTATGATCCCGACGCCGGAGACCGGAAGGCTGATGGGAAAGTGAATCAAGGGTTCGCCTCGACTATTCTCATTTTGGGTCCTGGACCCTATCGGATCGGTTGGGGACCTGAAGTGGATATTGCTCTGGTTCAAACGGCTGGAACATTGAAGGGGAAGGGGAACCGGATTATTCTTATCAATAATAACCCAGATGCAGTCAGTCAGGATTCCAAATTCTTGGACCATATCTGCTTGGAGGCTCCCATCCTCGAGGTGATCGAGTCCCTGATCCAGAAGTACTCCGTAGATGGGCTGATTCACCAATTCTGTTTTTCCCTGCCGGAGGGCTTAGACCGCCTTCTGGAGAAGCATGGGGTCCGGGTACTGGGAACACCCTTGCCGTCCCGGGCTGAACTCCAAGACGTCGTTTATCTTAGAAAAAAAATGATGGAGATCGGTATCCCAATGTTCCCTCATGCTTTGGTGGCCGATACCGCCCTCGCGAGCGAGGAGGCCGCTCATTTAGGGTATCCTGTTCTTGTTAGACTTACGGGGGATGACGTTTTGAATCCCAACACCGAAATTATCTATCATGAGGCAGGGCTCATGAACTTTCTGGGTGCCTATCGGGAACAGATCTCCGAGCAGACCCCCCTGCTGATTGAGAGCTACCATGAGGGCCTCGTAGGTATAAAAGTTCTGGCCATAGGTGACGGGGAGAAGGCGGCTTCCGTGGCCTTTCTCGAAAATATTGAGGAGTATGGAGTCCACAGCGGCGATTGTGCCGTCACTATTCCCACACTCTCCATAGGCGATTTTGTGAAAGCCTCCATCGAGGAGGTCATCCAGCGCCTGGTCAAAGCCTTTAATGTTACAGGTCACCTGCTGATCGATTTGGCTTTAAAGGGCCGCAATTTTTACGTGGTAAGTCTTTGGCCTTTTCCCAGCAGTACCCTTTCCTTGGTCCACCGGGCCACCGGGCGGGCTATCCATGAGGATGTCGTTAGATTGCTCCTCGGGGGTAAGATAGCCGATCTGCAAGTAACTACGTTTAAAAAACCGGATCGATACTGCGTCAAGGAGTCGGTCTTCCCTTTTTCGCAACTTCCCCGGCTGAATCCCGTTCTTTCACCTCGCATGCAGTCCACTGGTCAGGTGCTGGGTGTAGATCAGACTTTCAGCAAGGCCTACTTCAAGTCCCAGATTGCCGTTAACCCCAAGATGCTGCTGAAGGGGGGAGTATTTGTCAGTGCCAGGGATAGCGAGAAGGAGGCGATTTTAAAGGTCTCTCAGAAGCTGTCGGAACTGGGTTTCTCCCTCGTAAGTACCGAGGGCACAGCCCAGTTTCTTAAGAAAAATGGCCTTACGATAAGGGTCATCCAGAAGGTGTCAGAATGGAGGCCCAATGTGATCGACCTCATTAAAAATGGGGAAATATCCTTGGTCATCAATATCCCGGGAGGTTTTCAATCTAAGCAGGATGAGCAGGTAATCCATCGGGCTACGATCGAGCACAATATCCCGCTTATCACCACAGCATCGGGGGCTCTACTGATCGTCCAGGGAATCGGAGAAATTCGTAAAACACTTATTGCTCCTATTTCTTTTGAATCATAGAGGTGGAATTGTGGAGGTGGAATTGTGGAGGAGCTTTACCTTAAAAAATTAGTGATCGCTTTAGGCGGAAATGCCATACTCCAGTATGGTCAAAAAGGTACGGTCGAAGAGCAGTTTTTTAATCTAATCCAGGCCAGTAGCAAGTTGGCTCCCATTGTTTCGTCCTGGTACCAGGTGGTTATCACTCACGGGAATGGACCCCAGGTAGGCAACCTTCTTATTCAGAATGAAAGGGGTAAAAGCGAAGTGCCTCCTATGCCCCTGGATGTTTGTGGTGCTGAAACACAAGGTCAGATTGGATACATGTTACAGCAGGCCTT
>CAKKPH010000100.1 GCA_919901585.1 Thermodesulfovibrionales bacterium
GCTGACAGGAGTTACGGGATCTATGTAGCAAGGCTTGCAGGCCTGCCTGACTATGTCATCGAAAGTGCGAAGAAGGTGCTGGCGTCATTTGAGCAGGATGAGATTAACATGACAGGGAAGACCAGCAAGATGTTAAAAGGTTTTTCAAAAGGCTTCAGCCAGATGGACCTCTTCGGCTCATCTGAAAATCCTTTGATAGCAGAACTTGCCAAACTTGACCTCTCAAAGCTGACACCGAAGGAATCGCTCTCAAAACTTAAAGAGCTAAAAAAGATGGCATCCGTTATATATGGCTTGAACCCTTGACAAACCTCAAAAGCCTATGATAGAAATTCACATTCAATATAAAAGGAGGATATTATGAATCCGGAGAATCTCAGATACCACAAAGAGCACACATGGGTTAAGGCAAGCGGCAAAAAGGCGACAGTCGGGATAACAGACCACGCTCAGGAGGCACTCGGTGACATAGTGTACATAGACCTACCTGATGCCGACACAACAGTCGAGGCAAACAGCGAGTTTTCAGAGATCGAGTCTACTAAGGCAACCTCTTCTGTGATCGCACCTGTAAGCGGTACAGTCATAGAGGTCAACGAAGAGCTCTCCGAATCGCCTGAAATAATCAACGAAGAGCCTTACGGCAAGGGCTGGATAGCTGTCATTGAAATGGAAGATGAATCAGAACTTGATGACCTGATGGATGCGTCAGAGTATTCAAGATACCTTGAAGAGGAATCGAAATGAAAATAGCGGTCCTCGGCGGAGGCCCCGGCGGATACGTAGCTGCGCTAAAGGCAGCACAGCTTGGCGCACAGGTCACTGTTATAGAAAGTTCTGAGGTAGGCGGCACCTGCCTTAACTGGGGCTGTATACCTACAAAGGCACTGCTCGCCTCTGCAGAAGCTTTGCATAAGGCAAAAAACCTCTCTGATTTCGGTATTGAACTGAATGGCTCTGTCACGCCCAACCTCTCAATGATCATGGAAAGAAAAAACAAGGTCGTGTCAACTCAGGTTAAAGGCATCAGGGCCTTGTTCAAAAACTGGGGGGTTGAACTAATCGAAGGCCGGGGCAGACTGACAGGTCCCGCAAGCCTTGAGGTTGAGAAAAAGGACGGATCAACAGCAACCATCGCTGCCGACAAAATCATAATCGCCACCGGGTCAAGGCCTGCAGAGTTGCCTGCATTTAAATTCGACGGCAAAAATATACTTTCAAGCAACGAGGCGCTCACGATCACAGATATACCAAAGAGCATGCTGATAATCGGGGCCGGTGTTATAGGCTGCGAGTTTGCGTGTATCTATAATGAGTTCGGCACAGATGTAACAATGGTAGAGATGATGCCGAGGGCTGTTTCTACAGAGGATGAGGAGATATCAGAGCTACTTGCGAAGAAATTGAAAAAGAAAAAAATAAAGCTCCTGACTGGTGTCGGCGTCGCAAAGGTTGAAAAGACGCCTGACGGCATGCATGCGTATCTCTCAGACGGGAAAGAGATGGCGGCAGAGAAGATACTCGTCTCTATCGGCAGGGCTTTGAACAGCGACAACATAGGCCTCGATTCCGTCGGGATAAACAGAGGCAAAAGAGGTGAGATCATCGTAGATAACAGGATGGAGACAAACATAAAGGGTGTTTACGCTGTAGGTGACGTAATCGGCGGTATGCTGCTTGCGCACATCGCCTCAACAGAAGGCATAGTAGCCGCAAAAAACATCTGCGGCAGGGATGCGACCATGGACTATTCTGTTGTGCCTGCAGCGATCTTCACATCTCCTGAGATCGGGTCAGTAGGTCTCAGGGAAAACCAGGCAGCAGATAAGGGGATAAAGACAAGGATCGGACGCTTCCAGTTCAGGGCCCTCGGCAAGGCGCACGCAATAGGCGAGATCTCGGGTTTTGTGAAGATCATAGCTGATGCCGGCACAGACAGCATACTTGGAGCCCACATAATAGGCCCCCATGCCTCAGACCTCGTGCATGAGGCAGCAGTCGCGATGAAGGCCGGATTAAAGGCACGGGACATAGCTGCGACAATCCATGCCCACCCCACCCTTTCTGAGGGGCTGCTTGAGGCATCAGAGGACGTTCATGGCGATTCAGTGCACGTGCCCAAAAAATGATCCGGAAACAACCCAATTTTACTTAGCAGAAAAAACCAAGTATTCTGATTTTTATCATCCCGCATTTTCAAAGCCACTTGTTATTCTTGAAGATTTTCTATCTGAATAGATATATAATGAAGAGAGCCAAAAGGGAGGTTGTGCATGGGAAGGATAACGTCAGTTAATGCAATGGAGATTATCGACTCAAGGGGCAACCCTACTGTTCAGGTAGAGGTTGTACTCGACAGCCTTGTATCAGGCAAGGCAGCGGTCCCCTCAGGTGCATCTACAGGGAAGAGGGAAGCGCTTGAACTGAGAGACGGCGGCAAGAGATTTCACGGCAAGGGTGTATTAAATGCAGTGAAGAACATCGGCCGTGTTATAGCGCCAAAACTCATCGGCACTGATTCGAGGGATCAGGTATCCCTCGATAACATGATGATAGAGCTCGACGGCACTGGAAACAAGGCACGTCTCGGGGCGAATGCGATCCTCGGCGTCTCAATGGCTGTGTGCAGGGCATCTGCGATCGAGGCCGGGATGCCGCTTTACAGGTACCTCGGTGGCTGCAATGCAAAGGAGTTGCCTGTGCCTATGATGAATATAATAAACGGCGGCGCCCATGCAGACAACAACCTCGACATACAGGAATTCATGATAATGCCGGCCGGTTTGAAAGACTACCCGTCAGCCCTAAGGGCAGGGGCAGAGATATTCCATTCGCTTAAGGCCATCCTGAAAAAAAAGAAACTGAATACCGCTGTCGGAGACGAAGGCGGTTTTGCGCCTAACCTTAAAACAAATGAAGAGGCCGTCTCTGTGATCATTCAGGCCATTGCCGACAGCGGCTATACGCCCGGCAGGGATGTCTTTATCGCACTCGATGTTGCCTCGTCAGAGCTTTACGAAAAAGGCAAATACAGATTCGAGGATAGGATGATCACATCTTCTGCGCTTGCAGATTATTATGAGAGGCTCATCGAAAAATACCCTATCATATCCATAGAGGACGGGATGGCCGAGAACGACTGGAATGGGTGGAAGATGCTTACCGGGAGGCTCGGCAGAAAGGTGCAGCTTGTAGGTGACGACCTCTTTGTCACTAATACAAAGATACTTAAAGAGGGAATCGCAAAGGGCATAGCGAACTCCATCCTGATCAAGCTCAACCAGATCGGCACAGTTACAGAGACGCTCGATGCGATCGAGACGGCAAAACGCGCAAGATACACAGCAGTCATATCTCACAGGTCCGGCGAGACTGAGGACACTACAATAGCTGACCTTGCGGTTGCCTGCAATGCAGGCTTCATAAAGACAGGCTCTATGTCGAGGAGCGAGAGGGTCGCAAAATATAACAGGCTCCTCGAGATAGAAAGGGAGCTTTCAGGTTCTGCCCTATACAAAGGCATGGATGCGTTGTATAATTTAAGGTAATGAACACACATAAGCTTCTCCAGAGACAGGTGACATCTGAGATCAAGAAGAGACGGCTTATCTTCCTGACCATAATGTGCCTGAGTCTTATGTACCTCTTAATAAATTTTGTCTTCGGAAATACAGGCCTCATCAGATATACAGAGCTCCAGGATAAAAAAAGGCAGATAGAGACAGAGATTAGGAATATAGAAACACACAATAATCTTTTGAGATCGGAATTGAAACTCTTTAAGGAAAACCCCTTCTATATGGAGAAACACGCCAGAGAGAACTTCAATATGGCGAGGCCGGACGAATACGTCTTCAAGTATGACCAGTAGTCCCCTTCACATAGCCTTTCTCTGGCATATGCACCAACCGTATTATAAAGACCCTTTCAGCGGGGTCTACAGGCTGCCGTGGGTCAGGCTTCACGGCACAAAGGATTACCTCGACATGGCAGCAATACTTGAGGGGTACCCTGACATTAGGCAGACCTTCAACCTTGTCCCCTCGCTTCTCGAGCAGATTACTGAATACACAGACAATAATGCCACAGACACCTTCCTCGAAATCACGCGAAAAAGACCTTCAGAACTTACAGAGCCTGAAAAGGGTTTTATGCTCGAGAAATTCTTCCTCGCCAACATAGACAATATGATAAAACCCTTTCCGAGATATTATGAGCTTATGTCAAAAAGGGGCTTAAATACATCGGACGGCGACGTTAAGAAAACAGTACGTCACTTCACCGATAGCGACCTGCTTGACCTCCAGGTCTTGTTCAACCTTACATGGACAGACCCTATGCTCAGAGACAGAGACGAGTTCCTCACATACCTTGTTTCAAAAGGAAGGGGATACACAGAAGAGGATAAGACCCTCTTAATAGAAAAACAGATCTCTATAATGAAGGCTATAATCCCAAAGTACAGGGAGCTCTCTGATAAGGGACAGATCGAGATATCTGCCTCACCCTTTTACCACCCTATCCTTCCGCTTTTGTGGGACACCAATGCTGCAAGGGTACCATCCCCTGATATAAGAATGCCGGGGAAGAGGTTCTCACATCCTGAAGATGCAAAGGCACAGGTACATATGGCAATAGAGTATTTTGAGAAGGTCTTTGGACAAAGGCCTGCCGGCATGTGGCCGTCTGAAGGGTCTGTTAGCGAGGACATCTTAAAGGCTATCGGTTCAGAGGGGATGCAATGGATCGCCACTGACGAGGACATCCTCTCAGCATCCCTTGGGGAGCCGGTTAGGGACCACTCAGGGAATGCAAGGAGCCATATGCTTTACAGTGCTTATGAGTTTTCAGGCGTCTCAATAATCTTTAGGGACCGCCGGCTATCAGACCTGATCGGCTTTGTCTATTCGGGATGGAAGCCGAAGGATGCTGCAAATGACATGATAAGGAGGTT
This sequence comes from Thermodesulfovibrionales bacterium, assembly GCA_919901585.1. Taxonomy (GTDB): domain Bacteria; phylum Nitrospirota; class Thermodesulfovibrionia; order Thermodesulfovibrionales; family UBA9159; genus CAKKPH01. Next base: position 4,955 of record CAKKPH010000100.1, read on the forward strand.
TGCCGAGATACATAATACTCCATCACACAAGCGGCACCGCATTGTCTCCATTATACTCGACGGAGAGAATGCCTGGGAGCATTACAGAAATGACGGCCATGATTTCCTTAGGTATCTGTATGACATGTTATCTCAGGACACAAGGTTTGCGACTACTACTGTATCCGGCTTTTTAAATGAATACAAGGAAAGTGAAAGGCTCAGCCGGCTCCATTCAGGTTCCTGGATAAATGCGAATTTCAACATCTGGATCGGGCAGGAAGAGGACAATATTGCATGGGACTATCTTACTGAGGCAAGGGAGCATCTCGGGAACATACAGAGAAGCCGTCCTGACAAACATTTTGATGCTGCATGGAGGTCGCTTTACATTGCTGAGGGCAGTGACTGGAACTGGTGGTATGGCAATGACCACACAACAGAGACCGCCATTGAATTTGACGAGCTGTTCAGGAACAACCTGATGAAGGTATATAGTGAGACCGGCACTGAAATCCCCCCTCATCTGCAGATGCCTGTGCTGAAGGATAAGAGGGCATCGATACCGGGTGCAGAAATACGAGGCTTTATTAATCCTAAGATAGACGGCATCATAACCAGTTATTTTGAATGGTATCATGGGGCTCATTTCGATGTCTCAAAATCAGGCGGGAGCATGCATAAGACAGAATGCCTTGTTTCAAAAATATATTATGGTTTTAACAGGGATACCTTATTTTTGCGTCTCGACCCTATGGGGTCATTCAGCGATTTTCCTGAAAACACTATAGTATTTATAAACATAATTAAACCTCCTCATTTTAGGGTTCGTATGCCTCTTAAGGCAGTCGAAAAGTCTGAGATCCTCCGGAGGGCCGGCAGTGAATGGATGATAGTCAAAAAAGATATAGATGTTGCCGTCATGGATATCCTTGAGTGCGCCATACATTTTAGTGACATAAAGGCAACCGAGCGTGATGAGATAAATTTCTTCCTGTCCGTTGTGACGGAAGACAGGGAGATTGAGAGATGCCCCTGGACTGGAAATATATCCGTGAGCGTACCGACACCTGATTTTGAGGCAATGATCTGGTATTAATGGAGGCTATATATGATACTCGGTGTAAATATTGACCACGTAGCGACTTTAAGAGAGGCCAGAAGGGGTACAGAGCCGGACCCGGTAATGGCAGTATCCCTCGCAATATTAGGCGGAGCAGACGGGATCACCCTGCATTTAAGGGAGGACAGACGGCACATCAAGGACCGGGACCTTAAGATACTAAGAGAGATAGTCCCTGTTGAACTCAACCTCGAGATGGCAGCCACAGACGAGATGGTAAGGATTGCGGCCTCAATAAAGCCCGACATGGTCACACTTGTGCCGGAGAAAAGACAGGAACTCACAACCGAGGGCGGGCTTGACCTTATAGGCCAAAAGACACACCTGAAAGAATTCATTTACAGGATACATGACAGCGGCATTCCTGTGAGCCTCTTTATTAATCCGCATATAATGGATGTCGACATATCAAAAGAGCTGGGCGCTGATATGGTCGAGATACATACCGGCCTCTATTCCAACGCAAAGGGCCGGAAACAGGAAGACGAACTCCACCGCGTGACCGAGGCAGTTAAGGTTGCAGATAAGGTTGAGCTCAAGTCCAATGCAGGGCATGGCCTGAACTACAACAATGTCCGGAAGGTCGCTGCTATACAGGGCATCAGGGGCCTTTATATCGGCCACAGCATCATATCAAGGGCAGTATTTGTAGGCATAGAGCGGGCAGTCAGAGAGATGAAGGAGCTAATACAAGAGGAGTCACAAAAAAGATAATGAAGAGAAGCAAGTTGATCTATTAAATTATGATTTACGGTATCGGCATAGACCTTGTCAATATAGAAC
>CAKKPH010000101.1 GCA_919901585.1 Thermodesulfovibrionales bacterium
GAATACAACCCTTACCTTCACACCATCTGTGGTGCTGGTATTTACAATGTTGAAGAGGTTTAGATTTCCCCTAACATTGAAATACGAATAGATAAGCGCATCACCAAGACCACCCGGATTGATATAAGCTTCGATTAAGGCCAAAGGTGTTGGGCCATCATCATCAGCCAAGCCATCAATCTGGTACGCATATGACGCAGTTGCGCCAAATGCGATGAGCATTGCCATAAAAACCATTAAAACTGCTTTCTTTAACATTTACTCTCCTCCTTTTCTAAAAGATTTCTCTGAACTTAATCAGATTTCAAAAAACACTCTATATATTTAAAAAACTACTTTTGCCTTCTGACCCATCACCTCCTTCTTTTTTAAATATCCCTTGTAATGTAAAGGCACTACTTCTCAAATAATTTACGTTCAGTTTTTGTTAGGGTTGTCCTTAAATTTCCCCTGTATATGATACCACAAGCCATCTGCTTTAAGCCATTTTTCTTTCACTGCTACTTCCGGTTCAATTACGCTGTTATTAACAGTTAATCTCGTTTTCACCCGCATATCCACTATAGCAGAGTCGCCGTTAATTTTCAACCCTTCTATTACCACACCTGCCCACTGATACCTTGGACCAACATTAATGCTTTTTATATAATTTACCATATTAACTTTTTTCCTATAGTAAGGGTCTTCGTATTCGTAGCTCTTGTCTAACTCCTGCCTGATTTTGTGTCCCCAGTATATCATGACCCTCTCCCTCAGCACCTCATCCTCATTTACATTCCTAACTGCTGCCTCTTTTGTAGCACATCCGGAAAAAATAATCAAGAAAAAAATAACAGTTAAATAAAGGATGTTTTTCTTATCATAAGGCTTTATCCGGCTTTTCAATCAACCTCCATATTTTTATAGAAAATATACTAAAAGAAAACTAATATGTCAAGCCTTTTTTTTATTCTCTTGCACGCCCTGTAAACTTTAATCTCACTAAGGCATTATATTACAGTTTATTGCAAAAATCGGGCCAGACTTAAGGACGAATATTTCACTTGCTGTTTTCATCTCTCTGAAGGTCCTTTTTCTTGTCTTTTAAAATCCCGTCTTTCTTTATCTTCATCTCTTTATCTATTTGCTTGAGCCTGTTGATGTATTCTGATGAAACAGTCTCTGCCTCAAACTGGCTTCTGATAACATAAGGCGTCAGAAGGATTATCAACTCCTTCTTTACGGTGGACTTGGTCGTATTACCGAAGAGGTATCCGAGTATCGGTATATCGCTCAGTATAGGCAGGCCTGACCGTGAATTTGAGGCATCCTCGCTGATAAGGCCGCCGATAACAATGGTCTGGCCGCTCTGGGCTACAAGGCTGGTCACAGCCTCACGCTTGCTTATCACGACCTGGTCCGAACCGAATATCTTCTCGAGCCTGAAGTTAGAGACCTCCTGGGTAATATCAAGGGCTACAAGCCCACTGTCATTCACCTGAGGCTTTACCTTGAGTATTGTGCCGGTATCTTTATACTGTATCGTCCTCTGGATATCTGTGGTACCTGAAACACTTGTCTCTGAGGTAGCTATTGGCACCTGGTCCCCTATCTGTATCCTCGCCTCCCGATTGTCGGATACAAGTATATGCGGAGAAGAGAGGACTCTTGCCTTGTCTTCAGATACAAGGGTCTCGAGCAGCGCCTTTACAACACCCCCGGCATCGCTTGCGAGAAATGTAAAACCAGAAAGCGCTGTAACATCCAGCCCGGAGAGCGACCCTGAATTGTACCCTATATCCCCTCTGAGGTTTATGTCCCTGTTGAAAGGCTTCATCCCCTTAATACTTATATCAGTCTTCAGAGACCATGCAAGACCGAAGCTGAGCTTGTCTGTTAATGTGACCTCTGCAATTATCGCCTCTATCATAACCTGCCTCGGCACAATATCGATCTTCTTTATAGCCTCGGCAATCAGCACATAGTCTTCAGGCGTTGCCAATATGATGATGGTGTTAGTAACCTCGTCAGGGAATATCTTTGTGATATCCGATACAAGCGTATCACTGCCGGAAGCCCCCATCGAGACCTGCGGTTGAGGCTGTACAGGGGAGGGTTGAGGCTGAGAAGATGGAAGGACCGTTGCTTTAGTTTGAGTTGTTGTCTTGGTCGCAGTTGACGGCGTTGAAGATTTTACTCCGAGGAATATCTGTTGGAGCAGAGATGCAACGTCTTTTGCCTTGCTGTTCTGCACCGGATAAACAAAAACCTTAGGTTTAGTCCGCTTTGCCTGTTCAGTGTCGAATATCTCCACAAGCTGCAGGAGGCGTCTAACATTGGCATCTGTATCAACAATGATTATATGGTTGCTCTTAGGGACATCTACTATCACTGCGTTTGTCGACAAAAAGGGAGAAAGAATTCTTACCATATCTGATGACTGGACGTAATTTACAGGCACGACCTGAAGAAGTGCCTTGCCTGTTACCTTGACGCTTTCCGACTCCCTGCCGACACCAACAGGTGCAGGTTCTTTCGACAAATCGCTTATAGGGATAATCCTGTATAGCCCCCCCTCCTCAACAATACCAATGCCGTTAAGCCTGAGGATCACCTCCATTAAAGGCAGAATGTCTTCTTTAGCCACTGGAGCCACAGACCTGAAATTCACACGCCCCTTAACCCTCTGGTCAACAATATAATTAACCTTAAGTATATCCCCGAAGATCGTCTGGATTACTGAAAAGACATCCGCATCATCAAAGTTGAAGCTGACATCCCCTTTTTTCTGAACAGCAGGCTTAATGCCGGGCTGAACAGGGGCCGGCTGGACAGTGCCAATTTGCGGCGGCGTCTGAGGCGGCGGCGGCTGGTGGCGTCACCACAATGATCGTCATGCCCAATACCCAGCCTGTCATTGATGATGCAGCGATTGTGGATTTCATTTTGCGCCGGGCGCGGGACACAGCCCTTGTGCGGGTCGCACCGATGGCTGCCATTACCAAGGGTCTTGCCGGCGAATTGATGAGCGAGATTGGCAGCCTGAAGGAGGCTGGCGCGGTCGCCGTTACAGATGACGGCAGACCCGTGATGAACGCCCAAGTCATGCGTCACGCGATGGAATATGCGCGGGATCATAATTTAGTCGTCGCAGATCATTGCCAGGACACCTGTCTATCGGCTTGCG
>CAKKPH010000102.1 GCA_919901585.1 Thermodesulfovibrionales bacterium
GCTAAAACCACTACTTTAATTACAAGTTCCCTTTATCTTGATGAGGCTGTAAACATGAGGTTGTCACTTGAAAGAATTGGGTGGTATCCAAAGGCTTATTTTGCTACGATTGGCCCTACGACGCAGGCTTTTCATGACAGACTCGGTAAAGACGCAGAGTATGCATTTTCTGCATCCGTATGGGATTCTAATGCAACATTCCCAGGCTCTAAGAAATTTTATGATTCATTTGTAAAAACTTATGGGAAGATGCTTTCGTCTCATGCAGCAGTGGCATATGCTGGTGGCCAGATACTTGAGGTTGCTATAAAAAGTGCAGAGAGCATTGACAGGGAAAGGATAAGGGATAAATTGTCCAAAATGGATGAAATGACTGTTATTGGCCGGTATAATGTTGACAGGACAGGCATGCAGATAAAAAACTTTAGTTTTATTATCCACTGGCAGGATGGCAAGAAGGAGCTTGTCTGGCCTGAGGAACTAAGGACTGCTAACCCAATATTCAAATGACGGAATATAAGAACAGGATAATTAACAGCCTCTCATTCAGGATTATCATGTCTGCTATTGCAATATTACTTCTGGCAGGACTCACCCTCTATTTCTTTGTTCTCAGGCCGGTCTCAGATTTTACAGATATGCATATTAAAGAGAATGTTTTAGAGAAGTCCCATGAAATATACAATATATGTGACAGGGGCCTGAACGAGCTTTTAAAAACAGAGTCGTTAAATGATGAGAAAGCTGTAAGGATTAAGAAAGGTTTAACAGTAGGGATGATAGAGGATTTTATGAGGCAGAACAATCTCAAAGGCTCTATCAAGGAAGACGGTAATAAAGCGCTATTGACCGGTGATTTTCCATCAGGGGAGCTTTCAGAAATTGTAGAGAAAACCGTGAAGTATCACGAAGTCTCATCCTTAGGATACAGAGGAAAGATATATTATGTAAACCACACACATTTTAGTCCATGGAAATGGCATATAATATTGATAAGGGATGCAGTTGAATACTCCCTCCTGTTAAATAGGGTGAGACTTGTATATTGGGTAACCGGCTTTACGCTCTTAATAGCGGCCATATTGTCTCTTTTTATCTTGAACAGATATATCAGAAATCCCATCATCAGAATTATAAATCTCACCAAAGCTCGAAAGAAACCTGACTATAAGGGCATATACGAGTTTGAGTTCCTGAGCGATAATATAGGGCAGGTGATGGAGTCACTGCAGAAAGAGACGGAAATGATCAACAACTTGTACCATATAGCTGTCCACAGGAGGGGGAAAGAGTTTTTCGATGAAGTCGCATTGGCGATAAACAGGCTCTTCAACCTTAACTCGGTAATAGCAAGGGTCAACCCTGTTGGAGATTTAACCGAGGTGATTACAATGTTTTTTGAGGGCGAGATCGAGAAAGACATAAAAATCACCCCGCGTTGCCTGCCTATAGGAGAGGTTGCGATTAAGAAACAGATGGTCGTTGTCGAGAGGGATGCCTGCGTGCAGTTCCCCGCTGCAGAGGTGCTGCGCAGCATTCAGGCGGACTCATACATTGGCCTGCCTGTATTTGACAGGAAGGGCGATATCATCGGCACAATAAACGCCTTCGGCATTCGTAGGGAGTTCTCAGAGACCGACATAAAGGTCTTCCAGACATTAGGAGAGATAGTAGCGTCAGAGTTCGAAAGACTCGACAAGGAGGAAGAGGAGAGGCAGATCAGGGAGCATCTCTTCCAGTCACAGAAGATGGACGCTATAGGCACGCTTGCCGGGGGCATTGCCCATGATTTTAACAATATGCTGCAGGGTATACTCGGTTATGCATCGATCCTCAAGATGAAGGTGCCTGAGAAAGACCCTATCTATAACTATATCGATGTCATCGAAGGTTCTGCTGTCAAGGCTGCAGAGCTCACAAAGCAGCTTCTTGGTTTTGCACGAAAGGGCAAGTATGTCATGCAGCCGATGGACCTGAACGCAAATGTCCATAACGTGCTCCAGATAATAACCCGGACATTCGACAGGTCTATTGAGATAGAGACTGACCTTGATGAGGCGCTATGGCTTGCAGAAGGAGATCAGGGCCAGATAGAAAACGTAATACTTAACCTCTGCCTTAATGCGAGGGATGCCATGCCTGCAGGCGGCAGGCTAAAAATAGCTACATTAAACATCGAGATAAAGGAAAATGAGATACCGGATGCACCTGGCAGGTCAGGCAGGTTTGTGATCATAAGGGTCTCAGACACAGGCGCCGGAATTAGTGAAGAGATGAGGAAGAGGATCTTCGAGCCCTTTTTCACTACCAAGGAAAAGGGCAGAGGGACCGGCATGGGACTTGCGATGGTCTATGGCGTTATACAAAACCATGACGGCTTTATTACTGTAGAAAGCTCATCCGGGATAGGGACAAGGTTCTCTGTATATCTGCCTTCAACAGAGCGCCTGCCCGAGAAGATCAATAAGGAGCGCAGGGATATCCCGGGAGGCAGCGGGACGATACTCGTTGTTGATGATGAGGAGACGGTGAGGGATTTCACAAGGGAGTCCCTTGAGTCACTCGGCTACAGCGTTCTGCTCGCATCAGACGGTTATGAGGCACTCGAAATATTCAATTTGAGGAAAGAAGATATAGGCCTTGTCATACTCGACCTTATGATGCCGAAGATGGCAGGCGACGAGGCCTTCCACAGGATGAAGCTCGAAGACCCTGATGTGAATGTCCTGATATCCTCAGGTTTCAGTATTGAAGAGCAGACTAAGGAGATGATGAAGGACACGGGTATAGCCGGATTCCTCCATAAGCCTTACAATATATCTGAAATAGCAGATGCAGTTAAAAAGGCCTTGTCCTCTGTCTGACAGTCTCATAAAGGCATATAGCTGCTGATGCAGCCACATTCAGGCTTTCTGCCCTGCCTATTATTGGTATCCTTATGAGCATATCTGCCGTATCCCTGAGCCTTTGGCTGACCCCCTGCGCCTCATTGCCGAAGGCAAGAGCCAGCGGTCCATGCAGGTCAGAATTGAAGATGCTCTTATCAGCGCCTATGTCTGTAACAAAAAGGCTTATACCCTTTTTTCTGAGCCAGCCAATAAGATCGTCTGCTTCGCTAAAGATAACCGGCAGGTTAAATATGCTGCCTGCGGTTGCACGCAGGGACTTTGGCATGAAGGGGTCGCATGTGCCGGGCAGTATCACGACTGCATCAGCGCCTGCTGCATCAGAGGTCCTGATAATAGTGCCGAGATTGCCCGGGTCCTGAACACCTTCTGTTACAACTATAAGGGGTTTTCCCCTGAGGGTTAATGCGTTGAGGTCAATTGGAGCGTAGGATGCGACTGCGAGTATGCCCTGAGGGGTTTCTGTTTCTGCCAGCTTTGACATGACGTGTTCTTTTGCCATGAATATGTCTGCACCGGCCTCAAAGAGCCTTTTTAGGAGTCTCTGTCCGTCCCTCTTTTTGATAAAACTCTCACTAAAAAATACGTGCCTTATGATGCAGTCTGCATTTGCAGCCATCTCGAGCAGGTGCGGCCCCTCGATCAGGAAGGCATTATTATGCCTCTGCCTGCTCCTCTTGTTCCTGACCTCGAGGACCTCCCTGACCTTTAGGTTTGAGGCGCTTGTGATAATAGTGTATTTCATGGCCTTCAAAAGAGTATCAGACCCTTGTTGTTGTGTCAATGGAGTGGGAATCAGTGGGATAAGTATCGGCAAAGACAGTTCAGGGCTGATCACAGTATCTTTCCCTTACGATCCACTTTAGAACAATAATTTCCCCTCTCCCCTTGCGGGAGAGGGTCAGGGTGAGGGGGATTTTGAAGACCTA
>CAKKPH010000103.1 GCA_919901585.1 Thermodesulfovibrionales bacterium
GGTGTTGTTACAATCTTTCCCCTGAACCCCTCCCTTACGAGCTTTGGCACAAGCCCGCTGTGGTCGATATGGGCATGTGTGAGAAAGAGATAGTCTATCTCCGAAGGGTTGAAGCGGAAGGGCTCCCTGTTGACAATGTCGCTCTGTTCTCCCTGATACATGCCGCAGTCGATTATGGCCTTTAGCTCAGGGAGTTCAATATAAAAACAGGAGCCTGTGACTGTCCTTACACCGCCGAGGAATTCAAGCCTCATACTGTCACCATTTGACATTTTAACATAAGAGACGAGGGCGGAGGAGAGGAAAGTTCGTAGTTCGTAGTTCGGAGTTTGGAGATGAGTAAAAGAGAGGCACGAGAGCTGAGAGACGAGGGACGAATTACGCATGACGCATGACGATAAAGAACTTAGAAAGCCTTGACTCTTGCAGATAGAATTTTATATATTTCTAAGACTCGAAAGGCATCCCTAAAAGAGGATTATCATCCTTAAATAGGGTCAGGCAGAAGCATTAATATATTGATTAGTGTATACTAATCCTCAATTTTGGATTGGTATAGATCTTGTATATTACAGAAGTTTGAGCAGAGGAAGTCTATGATTTCCGGCATGATATTTTAAGGTAGAAGGAGGTGAGAAAGATGAAGGTTTTAACGGTTCTTTTGACTTTGGCAATTGCAGTTGTTTTTATCGGCAGCGCAATGGCAGTACCTCCGGGCAAGACAGTAGAGTACCCGGGAGGCGATGCCGGAAAGGTTGTATTCGATGGCAAGTTCCATACTGATAAGGGCTTGAAGTGCATAGAGTGTCATACAAAGATATTCCCGATGAAGAAGGGGACAATTACATTCAAGATGGCAGATATTAATGAAGGCAAATTCTGTGGTGTATGCCATAACGGCACCAAGTCATTCAAGGCAAGCGTCCCTGAAAACTGCGTAAAATGTCATAAAAAATAGGATGCTTTTTTAGAGCATAAAAAAAGGCCCGTGATGCGGGCCTTTTTTTATTTATAGTGAAACTTTATTAATCAACATAGGTTAGCCAGGATTCGTATTTTTTGTTTTTCCCCTTGACGACATCAAAGAATATTGACTGGAGCTTCTTTGTCACAGGCCCGGGCCTGCCTTCGCCGATTGCCCTGTTGTCGACCTCTCTGATAGGCGTGACCTCTGCTGCAGTGCCTGTAAAGAAGGCCTCATCTGAGATATAGAGTTCATCCCTTGTGAATACATCCTCAACAACCGGGATGCCCTCATTACGCGCAATCTCGATGATGCTGTCCCTGGTCACACCCTGCAGGATGGAGGTCAGAGACGTGGTCTTGAGAACACCCTTCCGCACTATAAAGATATTCTCTCCGCTCCCCTCTGAGACATAGCCCTCTGTATCGAGGAGGAGCGCCTCGTCAAACCCGCAGGATATAGCTTCCTTTTTTGCGATCTGCGAATTCACGTAATAGCCGCAGACTTTTCCCCTCGTCATGTTGTAATTTACATGGCTTCTTATAAAAGACGATACCTTTACCCTTATGCCGTTGTTCAGTCCGTCTTCGCCGAGGTATGCACCCCACGGCCATACTGCTATAGATACGTTTATGGGATTGTCCTTTGGATAGAGTCCCATTGCGCCGTAGCCGATATAGACGAGCGGCCTTATGTAGCATTCCTTAATCTTATTCAGCCTGACGGTCTCGACAATTGCATCCTCCATCTCTTTTCTGGTGAAGGGTATTTTTATCAGGAATATATGGGCAGAGCCGAAGAGCCTGTCAACATGCTCTTTAAGCCTGAATATGGCAGGGCCTTTCGGTGTCTCATAACACCTTATACCCTCAAAAACAGCGAGACCGTAGTGCATTGAGTGTGTAAGGATGTGAACATTCGCATCGTCCCAGTCAACGAACTTCCCGTCCATCCATATCTTTTCTGTCTTCTTAAGCATGGTGTTATATTTATAGCATCATGCAGTTAAGTATGTCAATAAAGTTTTGCCTGCAGGCACAATCCATAATCCGTAAAAAACAGCCTCTCATGTTATCGATAGCGCACTCGGCTACTGATTATGCCTAATAGCAAATCCGACAATTGTGATAGAATAACTGTCATGTTTCATGAGGCGATAAGATGGCTTGTCCAGACAGTGGGGGACCTCGGATATGCCGGCATCTTTGTGATGATGGCGCTCGAGAGCACATTCTTCCCGATACCGAGCGAGGCTGTGATGATACCTGCAGGCTATCTTGTGCAGCAGGGCAGGATGGACTTCACAATAAGCCTTGTCTGCGGGGTTGCGGGCAGCGTCGCAGGCGCCTATTTCAACTACTTCCTCGCAAGCCGGCTCGGCAGGCCCTTTATACTGAAATACGGAAAGTATGTTGGCATCCCGGAGCATAAGTTCCTCAAGGTCGACAGCTACTTCCATAACCATGGGGAGATAACGACCTTTATCGGGAGGCTGATACCTGTCGTAAGGCATGTAATCTCATTCCCTGCCGGCCTCGGCAGGATGAGTCATATAAAGTTCACTGCATACACTGCGCTTGGCGCTGCGCTCTGGGTGACGGTGCTGCTCGGGCTCGGTTACCTTATCGGCGAGGAAGAGGAGCTTATCAGGAGATATCTCAGCCAGATAACTATTGCGGTAGTCATATTTTCGGTTTTTATCATAACGGTTTATATTTACTGGAAGAAAAAGTTTTTTAACAGATGACAAAATGAGAGACAAAGCCAGAAAACAGCAAGAAGGGCTGAAGACCGCATAAACATAATAAGATCGACAGGATATTTAGATGTTATAACTCGTCTTGATATGCAGGGTAATCGACATCTGAGTGAGGATTCTTTTATGGATATTAGGCGTGGATTAATTTTATAAGGTGTCGTTATTATGTTTCTTCGGCCTTCAGCCCTTCGGGAAGATATTTTGGACGGTAGTGATTGAATGGATAAACTGACGGTTATTGGCGGCGGGCTTGCCGGGTGCGAGGCTGCCTGGCAGGCAGCAAGATACGGGATAGAGATTCTCCTTTTTGAGATGAGGCCTGAAAGGCTCACAGAGGCGCACAAGACAGGACTTCTCGGAGAGCTCGTCTGTTCGAACTCATTGCGCTCTGCAGACATTATGAATGCGCCGGGACTGCTCAAGAAAGAGCTCCAGATGGCAGACTCCCTTATAATGCAGGCTGCTGTTGCCTCTCGCGTGCCTGCAGGCAGCGCCTTTGCTGTTGACAGGACAAGGTTTGCAGGGTTTATAACGGATGCTGTTTCGAAAAACCCGAATATAAAAGTCATCAGAGAAGAGGCTCGAAAGATACCGGACTCTTATACAATCATAGCAACCGGCCCTCTCACCTCAAGACCGATGACAGAAGCCCTTGCAGGTCTGATCGGACAAGAATACCTCTATTTCTATGACGCAATAGCCCCTATCCTTGATGCAGGTAGTATTGAGTATGAAAAGGTCTTCCGGGCTTCAAGGTACGGCAAGGGAGGCGATGATTACATCAACTGCCCGATGACAAAAGAGGAGTACAGTGCCTTCTATAATGCCCTTATTGAGGCAGACAAGGTTGCGCCGAGGCAGTTTGAGGACGAAAAGGTCTTTGAAGGCTGCATGCCTGTTGAGGTCATGGCTTTGAGGGGCAGGGACACCCTGAGGTTCGGGCCTATGAAGCCTGTCGGGCTCCCTGACCCGCGGACAGGTGTTGAGCCCTATGCAGTAGTCCAGCTCAGGCCTGAGAATATAGAAAAGAGCGCTTACAACATCGTAGGATTCCAGACGAGACTGAAATGGCCTGAGCAGAAGCGGGTATTCAGCATGATACCCGGGCTTGGGAATGCTGAATTTATGAGGTACGGCAGTCTCCACAGGAACACCTTTATAAACTCACCACTGTCCTTAAACAGGGACCTGTCGCTTAAGCCGATGGGCCATGTCTATATGGCAGGCCAGATAACAGGTGTTGAAGGTTATATAGAATCTACTGCAATGGGGCTTGTTGCAGGCATAAATGCCGCAAGGAGGATAAAGGGCCTGGAGGCGGTTGGTCCGCCTGAGACGACTGCACACGGAGCGCTTATAAGCCATATAACGGCCCCAAAAAAGGATTTTCAGCCAAGCAATATAAATTTCGGACTCTTTCCCGAGGTTGCCGATGTAAGGGATAAAAAAAAGAAAAGGGGTATAATTGTAGAAAGGGCGCTTAACGACTGGCAGGGATACATAAGAGGTGTGAGGCAGTGAAAGGGCATATCGAGAAATTTATCAGGTATATGGAGATAGAGAGGGCCGCTTCACCGCATACCCTGAGGGCCTATAGGAAGGACCTTGAGTCTTTTTCCGGTTTCATCAAAGAGGGCGCAGAAGATGTCGAGTCGGTCGATATAAGGGGTTATGTTGCCTCTCTGGTAAACAGCGGCCTCAAAAAGAGCAGTGTAGGCAGGAGGCTCGCCACCTTAAGGTCATTTTACAGGTTCCTCTGCAGGGAGGGTTATGTAAAGTCGAACCCTGCAAAGCTTGTGAACACGCCGAAGCTGCCGAAGCTGCTGCCCAAATTCCTGACGGTTGACGACGCCTTCTCGCTTGTTGAAAAACCACAGGGCATTGGCTTTGCAGTAGCACGTGACAGGGCTATCCTCGAACTCCTTTACTCGAGCGGCCTCAGGGTGAGTGAGCTTGCAGGGCTGAACCTTGAAGACGTGAACCTGAAAGAGGGGCTTGTCAAGGTGATGGGCAAGGGCAAAAAGGAGAGGATAGTGCCTTTCGGCAGAAAGGCTATTGGGGCTGTTAAGTCATACATTATCGAGAGGGTGCTGCTTAAAAGGAATGACAAGGCGTTTTTCCTCAACAGGAGCGGGACAAGATTGACAGACAGGGGTGTAAGGCGTATAGTAGTTAAATACGCAAGGGCTGCAGTGATCGAAGGCAGGATAGGGCCTCATACCCTCAGACATACTTTTGCTACCCATCTTTTGCATGGCGGCGCAGACCTGAGGGTTATCCAGGAGCTTCTGGGCCACGCATCTTTATCCACGACCCAGAAGTACACACATCTGGATATCTCTCATCTTATTGATGTTTACGATAAGGCGCACCCTCTTGCAAAAGACAGTGATTAGTAATTAGCGATCAGCAATGAGTGAAGAAGGAGAAAAAAGGATGTTCAGGGGAACTACAATACTATGTGTCAGGCGTGATGATAAGGTAGCTATTGCCGGGGACGGTCAGGTCACCTTCGGCAACACAGTGCTGAAGCATAATGCGAGGAAGATAAGGACTTTGTACAATGACAGGGTCATTGCAGGGTTTTCAGGCGCAACTGCCGATGCCTTCACCCTCTTTGAGAAGTTCGAGGGCAAGCTTGAGGCCTACAGGGGGAACCTCACAAGGGCGGCAGTCGAGCTCGCAAAGGACTGGCGCACAGACAGGGTACTGAGGAGGCTTGAGGCCCTGCTTTTGATAGCGGACAAAGAGCACACTTTTATTATCTCAGGCACAGGTGATGTTATTGAGCCTGAGACCGGGGTTGCCGCAATCGGCTCAGGCGGGCCTTATGCGCAGGCTGCAGCAATAGCCCTGTATGAGAACACAGGGCTGCCGGCAAGGGATATAACTGAGAAGGCTATGCAGATAGCTGCTTCTATATGCATATATACGAACGAGAAGATAGTTATTGAAGAATTATAAGAGATTAAGAGGAGGCTTTTATATAAATGGATGATCTGATACCACGAAGGATAGTAGAAGAGCTTGACTGTTACATCATCGGCCAGCAGAAGGCGAAGAAGGCTGTTGCGATTGCACTCAGGAACAGGTGGAGGCGCCAGAGGCTTTCGCCGGATATGCGCGACGAGGTATTGCCGAAGAACATAATAATGATCGGGCCGACAGGCGTCGGAAAGACCGAGATAGCGAGAAGGCTTGCGAGGCTCTCGAATGCGCCATTTCTGAAGATCGAGGCATCAAAGTTCACTGAGGTCGGTTATGTCGGCCGTGATGTCGAATCGATGATAAGAGACCTGACAGAGATCTCGCTCAACATGGTCAAGGGCGAGCATACTGTGAAGGTGCAGGAGAAGGCCAAAGTACTTGCAGAGGACAGGCTTCTTGATTACCTCTTGCCGCAGCAGCGCCCTGCAAGGGGAACAGTCAACAACGATGAGGACAAGGAGAAGTACAGGCAGACGAGGGAGAGGCTGAGGCAGCAACTCCTTGACGGAAAGCTCGATTCGAGGTACGTGGATATTGAGATAAAGGAGAAGGCGATGCCTTTCGGCATCGTCTCTAACGTAGGGCTTGATGACCTCGAGATAAACTTAAAAGAGATGCTCGGCAACTTCCTTCCTGAAAAGCCGAAGAGGAAGAAGGTCAAGGTGCCGGAGGCCTTGACTATGCTCGCTCAGGAAGAGGCTAACAAACTTATTGACATGGATAAGGTTTCAAAAGAGGCGATAGGCCGGGTAGAACAGACCGGTATAGTCTTTTTAGATGAGATAGACAAGATCGCAAGCAGGGGGGGCAGCGGCCATGGCCCGGACGTGTCGCGCGAGGGCGTGCAGAGAGACCTGCTGCCGATAGTCGAGGGGGCTACTGTGACAACAAAGCACGGCCCGGTGCGCACAGACCATATCCTTTTTATTGCAGCAGGTGCGTTCCATATGACAAAGCCCTCAGACCTTATTCCGGAACTGCAGGGCAGGTTCCCTATCAGGGTGGAGCTTGAGCCGCTCGAAAAAGCGGATTTTATACGGATCCTCAAAGAGCCTTACAATGCCCTCACAAAGCAGTATATAGCCTTGCTCGGCACTGAGGATGTTGAGATTGAGTTCACTGAAGAGGCTGTTGACGAGATAGCAGGCATTGCAGCAGCAGTGAATGAGAAGACCGAGAACATCGGCGCAAGGAGGCTCCATACAGTCCTCGAAAAACTCCTTGAAGACATCTCTTTTGAGGCGCCTGAGCGGAAAAACGGTAAACATATAATCGATAAGACATATGTGCTGTTAAAACTATCAGACATAGTTAAAGACCAGGACCTCAGCAGGTATATTTTGTAAGTAACGAGTTTGGTCTAAGCCCCAAAACAGAGATAGAAACATAAATAAAGAAGTAACCCCTTGGAAGATGATACAAGTGGCTGGGAGAATAGTTAAGCATTCCGGAATCGTCACGTTAAAGATAGCCGCTGGTATTGAAAGGCTTGAGCTGTTTCTTGGGATACGGCAGCGGATATTCGAATTGTGTTAAACTATCGTAAAAGGTTCTCTTTTACAAACACTCTTCCACGATGAGCCAAAATAATATATAACGGAAAGTTATATTTTTTATGAAAATTATGAATTTGACAATGTAAACCATGAGCACTAAAATATAAAAATGAAAAATATCAATCTTGCGTA
>CAKKPH010000104.1 GCA_919901585.1 Thermodesulfovibrionales bacterium
CAGCATGGCTCAATAATCCCGGGCGACAAGGCAAAGGAATACATCAATGCACTAAAGAACCTTGAGTGCGGTTCCTTCATTGGAGAGTCTCATGACATGGATTGGCTCGACAGGAGGAGCGGTTAATGGGGATATACAAGAACGCTGCTGAGCTGCTTATTAAGAGGCAGTTCGGAATCTACGGGCCTGAAAGGATCAAACTGGTAGCTAAGACAAGCGGCTATGCAATTGACAATTCAGGGAACATACTCGCTGTCGGGAATGAAGAAGAGGCCTTCAGAAATTTCTGGGAAAGGATTAAAACCGACCTCGGGCCGGTCGCAGTAATAGGATCCAAGGTGACTCTGATGCGTTTTTTTTCGCAGGCAGGATCTGAAATGCCTGAGTGGCTCGAATAGGCCCCGGCATTAGAAAATAGGAGGCGTTAAAAAATGTGTGTAGCTTTTGAACTTACCTGCAAATGCGGCAACGGCCTTGCAGGATTTAATTTCAAAGACGAGATAATGACAGGCGATGTCATAAGCAGGCTTTATTGTCCCAGAGGAAGATACAGCCTGCAGGTCCTGTGATTACAGGGTTGTATTGAAAAAAACAAGACTGACTTAATTAATGAAATTGTGGGGGGAGGGCAGATGCTGCCCTCCCCCGTTTGTTTTTTTAGATGTCGTAATACAGAAAGAATTCATACGGGTGCGGCCTGAGTCTCAGGGCATCGACTTCCTTAGTCCTCTTGTAGCTGATCCATGTCTCGATCGCATCCTCTGTAAATACATCACCCTTTCTGAGGAACTCATTGTCGGCTTCAAGGTTATCGAGCGCCTCATCAAGGCTTGCCGGCATTGTCGGCACAGAGGCAAGCTCCTCAGGGCCAAGCTCATAGATGTCCTTGTCGAGCGGCTCGCCCGGGTGTATCTTGTTCTCGATGCCGTCAAGGCCTGCCATCAGCATTGCAGCAAAGGCAAGGTATCCGTTGCATGACGGGTCAGGGAATCTTACCTCGACCCTCTTAGCCTTCGGGCTTGCAGAATATGTCGGGATACGGATCGAGGCAGAACGGTTCCTTGCCGAGTATGCGAGATTAACAGGGGCTTCAAAGCCAGGGGTCAGCCTCTTATAAGAGTTCGTAGTCGGGTTTGTGAGTGCTGCCAGGGCAGGTGCATGTTTGAGGATGCCGCCGATATAGTATAATGCGAGTTCGCTAAGGCCTGCATAACCGTTGCCTGCAAAAAGCGGCTTGTCCTTTTTCCATATGCTCTGGTGGCAGTGCATGCCTGAACCATTGTCTCCGAAGATCGGCTTCGGCATAAATGTAACTGTCTTGTTATGCCTCTTGGCAACATTTTTTATTATGTATTTAAAGAGCATCAGCTTGTCTGCCATTCTTACAAGCGAGTCGAACCTCATATCGATCTCTGCCTGTCCTGCGGTTGCGACCTCATGGTGCTCCCTCTCAACATATATGCCGCACTTCTGCATCTCAAGGACCATCTCTGTCCTGATATTTACCTGACTGTCGGTCGGAGGCACAGGGAAATAGCCCTCCTTGTGCCTCGGTTTATAGCCGAGGTTCGGCTTCTCATCACTGCCCGAATTCCAGATGCCTTCAGATGAATCGAGGAAGTAATAGCCGCTGTGAGAGTTTTGGTCAAACCTGATGTCATCAAATATAAAGAACTCTGCTTCCGGCCCGAAGTAGGCAGTGTCACCGACCCCTAAGGATTTAAGGTAATTCTCTGCCTTTTGTGCAATATACCTCGGGTCCCTCGAATAGAACTCCTTTGTTATAGGGTCCACAATATTACAGATAAGGCTTATTGTCGGATACTCCATAAAGGGGTCCATGAAGGCTGTGGCAGGGTCAGGTATTATCAGCATGTCTGATGTATGTATCGCCTTCCATCCCCTTATAGAAGAGCCGTCAAACCCCAGTCCCTCCTCAAATATCTCTTCCTTCAGCTCTGCGATCGGCACTGCAAAGTGCTGCCAGATGCCCGGAAAATCAAGGAACTTGAAATTGGCCATTACAGCCTTGTTCTCCTGCGCCATCTTTACTACGTCTTTTGGTGTCATTGTTTCCTCCTCTTTTATTTTAGTGGCAGTGTCAGTGTGCAGTGTCAGCAAGAAAAAATTTCTGTCACTGACACTAATAACCGACACTGTCTTGTTAAACTGCCGATTCTCCCCGCTCTCCTGTCCTTATCCTTATCACATCTTCGATAGAATATACAAATATCTTTCCATCACCTATCTTGCCTGTCTTCGCAGCCTTCTCGATCGTGTCGACAACTTTTTTCACAAGGTTGTCTGAGGTCACTATCTCTATCTTTATCTTGGGTATGAAATCTATAACATACTCAGCTCCGCGATACAGCTCTGTATGTCCCTTCTGTCTGCCAAAACCCTTGACCTCTGTAACAGTCATACCCTGAATCCCGATCTCGTTCAGGGCATCCTTGACCTCATCAAGCTTAAAAGGTTTTATTATCGCCTCTACCTTCTTCATGTTTCACCTCCTTAATGGTCTTCAGGCTTAAGAGCCTGTCAGTTTTCATTGAAGAATGCCTTGTAGAAATTCAAGGCCCCTAATGAATAATGCCCGTAATTAGCCTCGGTCTCTGTCCTGAGTTTTTCTAAATCAACCGGCTCATTTTTAAGCCAGCCGTAGATCATCTCTTTCCTTACCTCTATATGGAACTGAAACGCATATGCCTTTTGGCCGTACCTGAATGCCTGATTCGGATATAATGCAGAACCCGCAAGCCGGATAGCACCTTGCGGGATATCAAAGGTCTCACCATGCCAATGGAAGACCTCTATCTTCTTAGAGATGTCGCCTGTCTTCGGATAAACAGCAAGCCTCTTCATCAAAGGATCATTCATGCCGTCTTCTGTGAGTTCTATATCATACCAGCCAATCTCTTTCTGCGGACCCACATAGACCCTCGATCCGAGCGCCTTTGCCATTATCTGGGCGCCAAGGCATACACCGAACACCCTCTTGTCTCTGGAAATGAATTCCCTGACAAGTTCATCTTCCCTGCGTATATATGATATGTCATCATTTACACTCATAGGTCCGCCCATCATAACAAGGGCCTCAAACCCCTTTGGATCAGGGATATCTTCCTTTTCAAGCTCGACGGTCTTATAGCTAATCCCATTCTGGACGAGGTAGTCCTCAATAGTCCCCGGGCCTTCGGTTGCTATATTTTTCAATATCAATACTGACATGCCAGGTTAACATATTCAATAAGCATGCCACATTAACCGGACTGAAAAATAAGGTTTTAACAACTCAAAAGCACTTCTATTGCCTCATTTTCAGGCAGTGAGTGATTAAAAAATATGCAAAAGCCGTAAATTCTCAGGCAAGGGTTACAATAGTCACGCCACTGCCGCCCTCTGAGGGGATTCCACCCCTGAACTTCTTTATCAGAGGATGGCCTTTCAGGTGTTCACGCACTGCATTAGAAAGTATGCCCGAACCGATCCCGTGGATGATTTTGAGCTCTGACAACCCTGCAAGTGAGGCATGATTAAGAAACGGCTCAAGCCTTGACATTGCCTCCTCAACCCGTAAGCCTACAATGTTTAATTCTGACTGAACTGAATCATCCATTCCTTCGTCTTTCCTGTCTCTCTTCTCCACCGAGAGGACAAGACCACGCTTGGGACTTATATCTGCTGCAGGGACTTCTATCTCGACGCTCCCGGCCCTGACTCTAAGACGGTTCTGATTCCGTATAACCTTAACGACTGACGCATCATAGCCGAGAGGCCTCACAAACACAACATCGCCCTCTTTTATATCAGAAAGCCCTGCACAAACCTCTCTGTCGTTTTGATATTCAGTTGCCTTCTCTGAAAGTGCCTCCACTGTCTCCTGAACCTTTTTAAGGACCTCTTTTCTATCCGACTTTTCTTTTCTTTTAAGCTCATCGATAAGGGCATGCATCTGTCTCCGTGTTTCATAAACTATTTCGAGGGCGTCCTTATGAGCCTTTGCCGTGACCTCCTTATATTTCTTGTCAGCCTCAGCGAGCATAAGTGTCAGCCGGCTCTCCTTCTCTGCGACCTCCTGTTTAAGCCTCCGGACCTCCCTAATCTCATTTTCGTAATGCAGTCTCTTTTCATTAAGATCGGCTATAAGGTTATCCAGCCCGACCCTGACGCCTCCGAGCATCTTTCTCGCAGAGGCGATCATGCTTTCAGGAAGACCGTATCTCTCTGCTATCTCGAGGGCATGGGACTGGCCTGGCTCCCCAACCCTCAGCCTGTAAAGAGGGGAGAGAGTCTTCAGGTCAAATTCCATCGCAGCGTTGATCATAGCTTCTGTCTTGTGGACAAAACCCTTTATAGCTGCAAGATGGGTAGTTGCAAAGACGAGCGCCCCGCTCTTCTTCAACTCCTCGAGGATGATGCACGAAAGCGCAGCGCCTTCATCAGGGTCTGTGCCTGTGCCGAGTTCATCTATCAGGACAAGCGCATCTGAGTCAGCCATTTTCAATATCTCTGCTATGTTCGAAACATGCGCAGAGAATGTCGAAAGATTATTCTCTATAGATTGCTCATCGCCGATGTCGATAAGGATGGAGCCAACAAACGGAAGGCTCGAGGATGAGCTTGCAGGCAGGGGCATTCCTGACAAGGCCATGACAATCAGGAGGCCGATTGTCTTTATCGCAACAGTCTTGCCTCCTGCATTCGAGCCTGTAATGACCATCACACTGTTATCGCCGCCTAACCGGACATCAAGCGGGACCACCTTCTCATATCCGTTTTTTCTAAGGGATTCGTGCATCAAAAGAGGGTGCCTTGCACCTGAAAGGTTTATTGTCCGGTCATCATTCAATTGAGGGGTCTCCATCTTCAGCACGCCTGAAAATCCGGCAACAGAGTTAAGGACATCTATATGGACAATATGCATAAACTCTTCCCTGATGCCGTCAGTCACATCCCTGATCTTTGAGCAGATCCGCTTCAGAATGCGTATCTCTTCAGACCTCTCGTCAGCAACAAGGTTTTCGAGCTCATTTGAGAGGCCGATAATGCTTAAAGGCTCTATAAAGGCTGTCTCGCCTGTCCTCGAGACATCATGGACAACTCCCGGGACCTGTCCCTTTGAATCCATCCTGACAGGTATAACCCATCTGCCGGACCTCTCTGTTACAAAATCAGCCTGTATGAACACAGACAGGTTCTCATCCCTCATCATCTCCCCGAGTCTCTTTTGTATCCTCGACCTCATGCTCCTGATCTTCTTCCTTATATCAGCGAGTTCAGGAGAAGCCTCATCGCGCATGTTGCCTTCGCCGTCAAAAGACCTCTCGAGCGCTTTTCTGATATGCGGGAACCCGGTCATCTGTGCGGTGATCTCATTAAGAAGCGGGCTGTCCTCCCTCTCCCTTATTTGTGCAGACATTTCCGAGGCGATCCTCATCACAGGGATAAACGCCGAGAGTTCGCGAGGCTCAAGCACAGCATCATTAGGCCTCACCCTACTGAGAAGCGACGTAAGGTCTTCGAAGGCCTCGAGCCTGAGCGAGTCGCCACAATGAGATATCCTCATGATCTCTGATATCAGGCCGAACCACATCTCTATCGCTGCCCTGCTCTTCAAAGGCCTGATATTCAATACCTCTTTTCTTGAGATATCGCTGTTTGCGTTGCCTGAGATCAGATTCAGGAGCTTGTCAAATTCGAGGAGCCTGAGAGTGCCTGTTGTTATCATATGCTATTTATATTAACAGTTGGAATGCCTCACAGTATAGCTGTGGATTGAATATCGAGTTGCATTTGTCCTGACAATTCCGCTAAATTAACGGTATGTCAAAAGACTACAAGAAGACAGAGCTGTCCGCACTTTATGAGATAAGCAAGATCCTCGGCTCTTCGCTTAACCTCAAGGCAAACCTGAGGAGCGCGATGAGGGTGCTTTCAGAGTTCATGGACATGAATCGCGGCACAGTCGCCCTTAAAGAGAACAATGAGATAGTGATAGTAACCGCCTATGGGCTTACTGAGGATGAGATAAGGAGGGGCAGGTACAAACTCGGTGAAGGCATTATCGGCAGGGTTGCAAAACTCGGTTCTCCGATCGTTATTCCTAATGTCGGAGACGAGCCGCTCTTCTTAAACAGGACCGGGTCGCGAAAAGAGATAAACAAGGATAACATCGCATTTCTCTGCGTGCCAATAAAGTACAAATCAGAGGTCTTGGGCGTATTAAGCGTTGACAGGCTTTTCAGCTCAAGGGGAGTGTCGTTTGAAGAGGACTTGAGGCTCCTGAAGATAATAGCCTCTCTAATAGCTCAGTCTGTAAAGCTCAGCAGGGAGGTCGAAAACGAAAAAGAGGCGCTCCGTGAAGAGACCGAAGAACTCAGGAGGAAGCTAAAGGGCAAATACAGGATCGAGAATGTCATAGGGCAGTCTGAGAGCATGCAGGAGGTATTTGAGTCTGTCCATCGCGTGGCCGGATCAAAGGCAACAGTACTCCTCAGGGGGGAAAGCGGCACAGGCAAGGAGCTGATCGCAAAGGCAATACACTACATGAGCCAAAGGGCAAAGGGCCCCTTTATCAAATTCAATTGCGCTTCAATACCTGAAGGCCTTCTCGAATCCGAGCTTTTTGGCCACGAGAAAGGCGCATTTACCAGTGCAGTCTCATCAAGAAGGGGCAAGTTCGAGCTTGCAGACAACGGCACCATATTCCTCGATGAGATAGGCGACCTGCCGATTAACCTCCAGCCAAAGATACTCCGGGTGCTGCAGGAGAGGGAGTTTGAGCGGGTAGGCGGAGAAAGGACAACAAAGGTTGATATCCGCCTTATCGCTGCCACGAGCAGGGACCTCGAGGACCTTGTCAGGAAAAACTGGTTCAGGGAAGACCTCTATTACAGGCTTAATGTGGTGCCTATCTATCTGCCTCGGCTGAGCGAAAGAAAGGAGGACATCCCTCTTCTGATAGAACATTTCCTAAAGAAATTCAATTCTGAGAATGGCAAGAACAAGTCGGTATCTCCTGAGGCTATAAAGTGGCTGATCGGCTATGATTGGCCGGGAAATGTCCGGGAGCTCGAAAATACAATAGAGCATGTTGTCATAATGTCCAAGGGCAATACAATAACACCATCCGACCTCCCTGCTACCCTTAAGCTGAACGAAAAAAGGGATGTCCTTGTCGCAGGTTCCCTGAAAACAATGATAGAGGAGACCGAAAGGCTAAGGATATTGACCGCGCTCGAAAAAACCAATTGGGTACAGGCGAAGGCTGCAAAACTACTCGGGATTACACCAAGGCAGATCGGTTACAAGATCGTTAAGTACGGGATAAAGAAATAACGCCTGCGAATGACCGTTAACGCAATCTTTACTTTTTTTCGGAGGCACCCGGCTCCTTATGGTTCACCCCTCAGGTAGATACACCAAGCCTCGGAAAGACGACTAACTGAAGGATAACCCAAACAACAAGGATTCCAATGCCTATCAGCCAATCACTCATTGCCTTTTGTCTCACCTTTTGGTTTCGCCTTCTTCGGCTCTTTCGGCTTCTTTACCTGTTCATAATCGACGAACTCAAGCACAGCCATTGGTGCACCGTCATTCACCCTGTTCCTCGTCTGCACAAGCCTCAGATAACCACCGTTCCTTCCTGTAAACCTCGGTGCGATCTCTCCGAAGAGCTTTGCTATCGCACTCCTGTTCGGCACATGTGAAAGCGCAACACGCTTTGAATGCAGGTCGCCCTTAATGCCGAGGGTTATAATACGCTCTGCAAGCTTCTTCGTCTCCTTTGCCTTTGCGAGTGTGGTCTCTATACGCTGGTGTTCTAACAGCGAGGTGATAAGGCCTCTCAGAAGTGCCTTCCTCTGGTTTGCTGTCCTGCCGAATAATTTGCCTGAAACTCTATGTCGCATCTCTGCCTATTCCTCCGTCTAAGTATTACTCTACGCTGTATCCGAATTCAGCCTCATGCCGAGATGGAGCCCCATAGTATGGAGCATTTCCTTTATCTCATTCAAAGACTTGCGGCCGAAATTCTTCGTCTTAAGCATCTCATGCTCTGTCTTCTGGACAAGCTCTGCAATGGTCTTTATCTGCGCATTCTTTAAACAGTTCGATGCCCTCACAGACAACTCAAGCTCATCAACGCTCTTTGAGAGATGTTCATTAAACCCGGGATTGCCTGAGGCAAAGGATAATGCAGGGAGCTCATCCGATAGGGCATCCCTCACTTCCTCTTCCGCGTCAAATATAAAGAGGTCCATATAGTCTATGTTTATTGAAGCAGCCTGAGAGACCGCCCTTCCCGGAGTTATGCTCCCGTCAGTCCAGATCTCCATTACAAGCCTGTCGTAGTCCGTCGCCCTTCCAACCCTCGCCTTTTCGACATTAAAATTGACCTTCTTTATAGGGCTGAAAACAGAGTCAATTGCGATCATGTCAACAGGCAGGCCTTCTTCCTTATTTAATTCGGCAAGTTCATAGCCCTTACCCTTTCTAATGTGCATTTCTGCCTCGAATACGGCACCCTTGTCAAGTGTTGCGATGACATGGTCAGGGTTGAGTATCTCTATGGCGGAATCTATATGCAAGTCGCTCGCCTTTATTACCTTGGGGCCTGTGGCCTTCACAGATGCTGTCCTCTTGCCGGTTGCATGCATCTTAAACCTAAGCTCCTTGATGTTTAGGATAATATCCATAACATCTTCCTTTATACCCGTGATATGGGAGAACTCATGCAGGGCGTTCTTTATCTTTACCGCAGTCACAGCAGCGCCCTCGAGAGAAGAAAGCAGCACTCTTCTCAGAGAATTTCCAATCGTAGTGCCATAACCCCTTTCAAAGGGCTCTGCGATCAATTTCCCATACGAATCGGTCAGTGTTTCTTCATCAAACCGAATTTTATCGGGTAACTGAAAGCCTTTTTTCTTTAAGTCCATAAGGCCTCCTAAGCTTTAAATTTATATAATTTATCTGAATTTATTTTGAATACAGCTCTACTATCAACTGTTCCTGAACAGGCAGTTGTATCTCCTCCCTCGAGGGGAGATCGAGCAGCTTGCCTCTGAAATTAGCAGCATCTGCCTCTATCCATGAAGGGATGCCACGGTGCTCTGCCTTTGTTATGTTCTCGTTTATGGTATTAAGACTCCTGCTCGACTCCTTAATCTCAACCACATCACCGACTTTTAGTGTATAAGAGGGGATATTAACATTCCTGTCATTCACCTTGATATGGCAGTGGGTAACGAGCTGTCTCGCCTCTCTCCTGTTTGAAGCGAATCCCATCCTGTAAACAGCATTATCGAGGCGGAGTTCAAGGAGCTGCAGCAAGACCTCGCCTGTAACACCCTTTCTCCTCTCGGCCTCTGCAAAGGACTTCCTGAACTGTCTTTCTAGCAGTCCGTAGATCCTTCTTACTTTCTGTTTTTCACGCAGATGAACACCATAATCAGACAGCTTGCCGCGGCCCTGGCCATGCTGCCCCGGAGGGTATTTCCTTCTCTCAATAGCGCACTTCTCAGTATAACACCTGTCACCTTTCATGAACAGTTTCTCGCCTTCCCTGCGGCATAGCCTGCATAAGGCTTCTGTGTATCTTGCCATTTAGACCCTCCTTCTCTTCGGAGGCCTGCAACCGTTATGCGGCACGGGTGTGACATCCTTAATGAGATTGATGTCCAGACCTGCAGCCTGCAAGGCCCTTATTGCAGATTCCCTGCCGGCGCCGGGCCCCTTTATAAAGACATCAAGTTGTTTCATGCCGAAGTCCATAGCCTTTTTGGCAGCAGACTCTGCAGCCATCTGTGCTGCATAGGGCGTACCCTTCCTCGAGCCCTTAAAACCGAGGCTGCCCGAACTTGACCATGCAACAACACCACCAGCCTGATCGGTTATTGTCACAATGGTATTATTGAATGTTGCCTGAATATGTGCAGCGCCTACGGCAATATTTTTCTTCTCCTTACGGGATGTCTTCTTCCTCTGAGCCATCTATGTTATGCCTCCTTCTTCTTGCCCATTATAGTCTTCCTCGGGCCCTTCCGCGTCCGGGCGTTTGTCTTGGTCCTCTGCCCCCTGAGAGGCAATCCGGAGCGATGCCTTAATCCCCTGTAGCATCCTATATCGGTGAGCCTTTTGACATTCATGCTGTTCTCACGCCTGAGGTCTCCCTCGACCTTATAATCCCTGTCGATCACGGCCCTGATCTTTACAAGATCTTCATCCTTAAGGTCTTTGACCCTGATATTAGGGTCCACGCCTGTCTCTTCAAGTATCTTTTCCGAAAGTGATCTGCCAATGCCGAAGATCCTTGTCAGTCCTATCTCAATCCTCTCGCTTTTGGGTAAATCAACACCAGCTATCCTTGCCAACTTAAACCTCCGTCAACAATACAGGATTGTAAATTTTGGGTTTTAAATTCCGTAACCCAAATTCCGCAATCCTAATTTATAAGTTATCCCTGCCTCTGTTTATGCCTGGGGTTTTCGCAGATGACACGTATTACGCCCTTTCTCCTGACTACCTTACACTTAGCACATATCGGCTTTACAGACGACCTTACCTTCATTGGTTATTAATACTCCTTCAGCTTCAGTCTATTTGAACCTATAAGTAATTCTGCCCTTTGAGAGGTCATACGGCGAAAGCTCTACTGTCACCTTGTCGCCGGGCAGTATCTTTATAAAATGCATCCTCATCTTGCCTGATACATAAGCAAGGATTATCTTCCCGTTTTCGAGTTCAACCCTGAACATCGCATTTGGCAGGCTCTCGACTATCGTGCCCTGAACCTCTATATTTTCTTCTTTTGGCATTTAACTTATTATTATATAAGTCTATTCAATCTTAGTCAAGATTTTTGCACCGTTACCTGTTACGGCAACAGTATGTTCAAAATGTGCAGAGAGACTCCCGTCTGTAGTCACAGCAGTCCATCCATCCTCAAGGACCCTTACCTCATAGCCGCCTGCATTAACCATAGGCTCAATTGCTATGGTCATACCCTCTTTTAGTCTCAAGGCATGACCGGAATCTGTGTAATTCGGGACCTGCGGTTCCTCATGCAATGACCTGCCGATACCGTGTCCGACAAAAACCCTCACAACAGAATACCCACGGGCCTCAACATGTCTCTGTATCGAGGCTGAGATGTCAGAGACCCTTTTCCCCGGCCTTGCGTTTTCTATGCCCATGTAAAGCGCCTCTTCTGTAACCCTCAGCAGCCTTTCTGCCTCAGGGGTTGTCTTTCCGACAGGGAGTGTAACTGCTCCGTCAGAATAAAATCCGTCCTTATATACACCAAGGTCAATGCTGATAATGTCTCCTTCCTTCAGTGTTCGTGACGAAGGTATGCCGTGTACGACCTCGTCGTTAACAGAAGCGCATATGCCCGCCGGATAGCCTCTATAGCCCTTAAAGGCCATAAGCCCGCCCTTGTCAAGCACAAAAACCTCTACAAACTTCTCGATCTCCCGGGTAGTAACCCCGGGTCTTACAATGCCTCTGAGCGCATTTAGTGCCTCAGCCACAATACGGCCGGATTGGGCCATTATATCTATCTCGGCCCTCGACTTCAGGATTACCATAATTTATTGCCAGGCCTTTGCTCTGCCTTAATTATCCCTTAATCAGCCGGCCAGACACGCTACCGTGCACAGACCTGCTGTCGGGCCTTTTATCTCCGTCCCTTGATCCTGCCCTTTTTCAGAAAACCCTCATAAGACCTCGTTAAGAGGTGGGACTCTATCTGCGAAACAGTATCAAGAGCCACACCGACTACTATCAGAAGGGATGTCCCGCCAAAGTAGAACGGCACGTTAAACTTCGTTATCAGGAGTTCAGGCAATACAGATACTGCTGCAAGGTATATCGAACCGATGAAGGTCAGCCTCGAAAGAACCTTGTATATATATTCAGAGGTCTTCTGCCCCGGTCTGATGCCGGGGATGTAGCCGCCGTATTTCTTAAGGTTATCCGCTATATCAACAGGATTAAAGATAATGGCTGTGTAGAAATAGCTGAAGAAAAAGATCATGCCTACATACAGCATGGTATATATAGCTGTGCCGGGCGAAAGCTGTCTTGCGAAACCCTGAACCCACGGTATCGCTATGAAACCCGCAATAGTAGCAGGGAACATTATGATCGATGAGGCAAATATAGGCGGTATGACGCCTGAGGTGTTTATCTTGAGCGGCAGGTGCGTGCTCTGTCCACCATAGACCTTCCTGCCCACTACCCTCTTTGCATACTGGACAGGTATCTTCCTCTGTCCGCGCTCAATAAAGACGATCAGGCCGACAACCGCTATCATCATGATAATCAGGAAGATCACAAAGAAAAGCGACAGTTCGCCTGCCTGGATAAGTCTGACTGAGCTGATCACCGCATTCGGCAGTCCTGCAACAATACCTGCGAATATTATAAGTGATATGCCGTTGCCGATGCCCCTCTCCGTTATCTGTTCGCCAAGCCACATGATGAAGGCAGTCCCGGAGGTCAGGGTTATCATTGTGAGCAGCCTGAAGGACCACCCCGGGCTCTGTATAAACGCGCCCTGCGACATGCTCTCAAGCCCTACAGCAATACCGAAGGACTGTATTGTACTTATTACGACTGTCCCGTATCTTGTGTACCTAATTATCTTTTTCCTGCCCGCCTCCCCTTCCTTTGCAATCTTGCCGATTGCAGGGATGACAACAGTCAGGAGCTGTAGTATTATCGAGGCGCTGATATAGGGCATAATACCGAGAGCAAATATTGTAACCCTCGAAAGTGCGCCGCCGGAGAACATATCAAAGAAGCCCATGATCGCACCGCCCCTCTCAGTGAGGAACTTGCTGAGTTCTTCGCCATTTATACCCGGGGTAGGGATATGCGCACCAATCCTGTAGACCGCAAGAAGCCCAAGCGTAAAAAGCAGCCTGCTCTTGAGTTCAGCTATCTTGAATATATTCTGGAAGGCTGTGATGATACGCAATCAGATCACCTCTGCCCTGCCGCCTGCCCTGTTTATCTTGTCGAGCGCGGTTGAGCTGAAGGCGTTTGCCCTGACTGTTAAAGGCCTTGCGATCTCGCCGATGCTGAGGATCTTGACACCGTCTTTGATGTTCTTGATTATTCCCCTCTCGAGCAGGAGATCAGGGGTTATTGTATCCATATCATCTATCCTTGACAGGTCTCTGAGGTTTACAACAGCAAATTCTTTAGAGAAGGGATAGTTCTTAAAGCCCCTCTTCGGGAGTCTCCTCTGCAGCGGCATCTGGCCGCCCTCAAAACCGGCACCCTTTGTCCCGCCTGAGCGCGCCTTCTGTCCCTTGTGGCCTTTGCATGAGGTCTTGCCGTGACCTGAACCGACTCCACGGCCCACTCTCTTACATGTTTTAGTACTTCCTGCAGCAGGTTTTAAGTCATGTAGCTTCATAATATTATTCCTTTACCTCATGGAAATCTGATTCCTCTTCAGACTTTTTCCTTATCTTCAATACGGCATCAGGGTCTTTCAGCTTCGACAGCCCATCAAGAGTTGCCTTTACTGCATTGAACGGGTTATGGCCTCCAATTGCCTTTGCTACTATATCCTGTATGCCGGAGACCTCGATGATCGCCCTTACAGCACCTCCGGCGATAAGGCCGGTCCCCTTAACCGCAGGGTTCATTACAATAGTGCCGGAACCGTATTTCCCTATAATCCTGTGGGGGATTGTCCCTTCCTTAAGAGGGAACCTTATAAGGGACTTCTTTGCCTTCTCAACCGCCTTGCGTATTGCCTCGGGGACCTCAGAAGCCTTGCCCTTTCCGATGCCGACAGTCCCCCCGCCGTCACCGACGACGACCAGTGCGCTGAAGGAGAATCTTCTGCCTCCCTTAACGACCTTCGCAACTCTATTTATAAACACAACACGGTCTTTTAAATCAAGTCCCTCTGGGTCTATCCTTCCCACCATACCTCCTATTGAAAAATTAGAATTTGGAAGTGAGAAATAAGAAGTTACGATCTAACTTCTCACTCTTAACTCCTCACTTCTTGCTTTAAAATTCGAGCCCTGCCTCTCTGGCACCATCTGCCAGAGCCTTTATTCTTCCATGATAGATATATCCGCTCCTGTCAAATACAACCTTGCTGACGCCTTTTTCAAGAATCTTCTTTGCTATGAGCTCGCCTATCTTCTTTGCAGTGACGACATTCCCCTTGTGGCCCTTTTGGCCTTCCAGACCCTTATCCATTGAGCATGCAGCCGCAAGGGTACGGCCGTTAGAATCATCTATAACCTGTGCGTATATATGGTTCAGGCTCCTGTATACAGAGAGCCTCGGCCTTTCAGGTGTTCCTGAGACGATCTTCCTTATCCTCTTATGTCTTCTTTTCCTTGCCTCTTTTATATCCGCTGCCACTATTCCTCCAGCAAAATTTATACTGCTTTAGTTTCGTATTTTAAATTTTGAATCTTAAATCTATTTCTTCCCGGCCTTGCCGACCTTGAGCTTAATCCTCTCACCGGCATAGCGGACACCTTTGCCCTTGTATATATCAGGTTTCCTCAGTTCCCTCAGGTTAGCTGCAGTCTGTCCGAGTTTCTGCTTGTCGACCCCCTTCAGGGTGATCGTAGTCTGCTTCTGGTCAACAGAAGCGCTTATACCCTCAGGAAGCTGATATTCTACGGGATGTGAGTACCCGAGTGTCATGACAACCTTGCTCCCTTGAACCTGTGCCCTGTAGCCGACACCCGTTATCTCGAGCACCCTCTCATAACCCTTAGAAACACCGGTCACCATATTCGATATAAGACTCCGGCTGAGCCCGTGCAGAGACCTGCCTGCCTTTGTCTCTTCAGTCCTCTTCACAACAAGCTTGTTGTCTTCAACCGAGACATTCACAGACCGGGGGCATATCCAGCCTAATTCGCCCTTCGGCCCTTTTACATTGATAGCACCGCCGTCAAGCCTGATATTGACACTATCAGGTATATCTATTGGTTTCTTACCTATCCTTGACATTTCCTGCACCTTCCTTACCAGACATAGCAGATAACCTCACCGCCTACTCCCTGAAATCTGCTCGATTTGTCGCTCAATAGACCCTTAGGCGTAGTAAGGATCGCTATTCCAACACCACCCATAACCCTCGGAACGCCGTCCTTGCCCACATATACCCTTCTCCCGGGCTTGCTTATCCTCTTAAGTCCGGAGATAATATTCTCATTGTCGACAGACTTCAGAGTCAGCCTCAAGATGCCCTGCTTTTTGTCCTTCAATATCTTATAAGCCCTGATAAATCCCTCTTCTTTAAGTATCTTTGCAATCTCGAGCTTTATCCTCGATGCCGGGATATCAACCTTCTCAGCCCTAATCTGGACTGAGTTCCTTATCCTCGTAAGCATATCAGCAATAGGATCTGTCATCATCTGTTCACCTCCAATAATCGTTGACTACCAGCTTGACTTAGTCACTCCCGGTATCTGGCCCCTTAAAGCCAGCATCCTGAAGCAAATCCTGCAGAGGCCGAACTTCCTGAGATAAGCCCTGGGCCTTCCGCAAACCTTGCATCTGTTATAGGCCCTCACCTTGAACTTGGGGGCCCTCTTGACCTTCTCTATCATGCACTTCTTTGCCATTTCCACCTCAACCCAGTGAATAACGGATGTTACTCACGAATACTGTATTATTTTCTCCTGAAGGGCATGCCAAGATGCTCCAGAAGCTTTTTGCTCTCGGCATTAGTCCTGGCAGTAGTACAGATTGTGATATCCATACCATGCACCATTTCCACTTTATCATAATCAATCTCAGGGAATATGAACTGCTCCTTGATGCCGAGCGTGAAATTTCCCCTGCCGTCGAACGATTTTCCTGAGATACCCTTGAAGTCCCTGATCCTCGGCAATGCCACACTTATCAGCCTGTCGATGAATTCGTACATCATGGCACCCCTTAGGGTCACCTTGCATC
Source organism: Thermodesulfovibrionales bacterium (assembly GCA_919901585.1). GTDB lineage: Bacteria > Nitrospirota > Thermodesulfovibrionia > Thermodesulfovibrionales > UBA9159 > CAKKPH01. The sequence continues at coordinate 15,955 of CAKKPH010000104.1, forward strand.
CGATAGGCATCCCCTTCCTCAGCTTAAAACTTGCTATGGACTGCTTTGCCTTTGTCGTAACCGCCTTCTGTCCTGTTATCATCGAAAGCTCCTTCTGTGCAGCATCAAGGAGCTTGATGTTCTGTATAGCCTCGCCAAGGCCGACATTTATCACAACCTTATCGATCTTCGGCACCTGCATTATATTCTTGTATGACAGCTCCTTCATGAGCAAAGGGACTATCTCTTTTTGGTATTTTTCTTTAAGTCTCGGGGCCATTACTAATCTATAACCTCCTTACAATGCTTGCATATCCTGGCTTTTTTATCGCCTTCAAGACCCATATTGCCGATACGGGTCGGCTTTCTGCATTTCGGACATACAAGCATCACATTGGACCTGTGCAGGGGGGCCTCTTTCTCTATAATCCCTCCCTGCGAGTACTTCCTGTTCGGCTTCATGTGCTTTTTTATTATATTGATCTTCTCAATTATAAGCTGGTCCTTTGAAGACTTTACCGAGAGGACTCTCCCCCTCTTGCCCTTCTCCTTGCCGGCTATTACGAGAACCGTGTCTTCCTTCTTTATGCCTAAACCCATCAATCCTCCTTAAAGGACCTCAGGTGCGAGCGAGATTATCTTCATAAACTCTTTCCACCTGAGCTCTCTTGCAACCGGGCCGAATATCCTTGTCCCCACAGGTTCCTTCTGGGCATTTATCAGCACCACTGCGTTACGGTCAAACCTGATATAAGATCCGTCAGCCCTCCTGTGTTCCTTCTTGGTCCTTACTACTACTGCCTTAGCCTTTTCACCTTTTTTTACATTGCTGTCAGGGATCGCCTCTTTCACGCTCACCACAACGATATCACCAAGCCGTGCATACCGCTTATTGGAGCCTCCAAGGACTTTTATGCACTGGACCCTTTTTGCCCCTGAATTATCCGCTACCTCAAGTATGCTCCTCGTCTGTATCATCTCTGCTGACTCCTTAACCCCTGTCTAAGATTTCCAACACTGTCCATCTTTTTTCCTTGCTTAACGGCCTGGTCTCTATTATTGACACAGTGTCTCCCACCTTGCATTTATTTTCTTCGTCATGCGCCTTGAACTTTGTTACCTTTTTGACGGTCTTCTTATAAGTCTCATGCTGATAAAGCCTTGTAATAGCCACAACAACTGTCTTGTCCATCTTGTCGCTAACTATCTTACCTGAATAGATCTTCTTTGGCATCTTATTCTCCTAAACCCTCATCCTCTCTGTTTCTCTGTTACAGCCGTCAGCACCCTTGCTATATCTTTCCTGATAGCGCGGATCCTCATCGGATTCTCTACCTCGCCGGTAGCAAGGCGGAACCTGAGGTTAAACAACTCCTTCCTCAGCTCCTGTCCCTTAAGTTCAAGCTCATCAGCAGTCATATTCTTTAGCTCAGTGTATTTCATCCCGCGACTTCCTCCCTCTTAACAAACTGTGTTGATATAGGGAGCTTATACTGTGCAAGCTTCAGTGCGGCTTTTGCAACATCCTCTGTAACGCCGGACATCTCATAAAGTATCCTCCCGGGTTTAACAACAGCGACCCAGTATTCAGGAGAACCCTTCCCCTTGCCCATCCTCGTCTCTGCAGGTTTCTTGGTTATAGGCTTGTCAGGGAATATCCTTATCCAGACCTTGCATCCCCTCTTAACATGCCTGTTTATAGCAACCCTCGCCGCCTCTATCTGCCTGGAGGTTATCCATCCGGGCTCAAGCGCCTTAAGTCCGAATTCTCCAAAAGAGACTTCTGAACCCCTGTAGGCCTTGCCAAACATCCTGCCCTTCATCGTCTTTCTAAACTTGACCTTCTTAGGCATTAATAACATATTTCAATCACCTCTTGATATTCTCAACTAAGAAGTAGCCTGAGCTTCGTTGAACCTCTGCGGTTCATTCAGGATATCGCCTTTATATATCCAGACCTTAATACCGATAATCCCGTATGTGGTCCTTGCCTCTGCAAAACCGTAGTCTATATCAGCCCTGAAGGTATGGAGGGGAACCCTTCCCTCCCTGTACCACTCTGTCCTTGCGATCTCAGCACCTGCAAGCCTTCCAGAACAGGAGACCTTTATGCCCTGTGAACCGAACCTCAGAGATGAGGCGACCGCCTTTTTCATGGCCCTCCTGAAGGCAACCCTTTTTTCGAGCTGCAGAGATATATTCTCAGCAACGAGCTGGGCGTCGAGCTCTGGCTTCCTGATCTCCTTTATATCCACAAGTGCCTCGCGTCTTGTAATAGCCTCAAGGTCTTTCTTAAGTTTTTCGACCTCAGCACCCTTTTTCCCTATAATAATCCCGGGCCTCGCAGTGTATATGATCACCCTTATCTTAAGGCCGGCCCTCTCTATCTCTATGCGTGAAACTCCGGCATGAAAGAGCTTCTGCTTTATCATCTTCCTGATCTTGATGTCCTCTATAAGCTGGTCTGCATAGCCTCTCTTCAGAAACCATCTTGAGTCCCACGTCCTGATTATCCCTAATCTGTTACCTATCGGATTCGTCTTCTGGCCCAAAACTTACCTCCTGACAAAAATTCAAACTACTCTGATAATACCAGTGTTATATGAGAGGTCCTCTTCCTGATGACATTAGCCCTTCCCATTGACCTTGGCTCCATCCTCTTCATTACCGGCCCCTGATCGACAAACGCCTTTGAGATCCTCATCTCTTCAGGGTTTACTGCTTTCTTGTTCTCAGCATTAGACATTGCCGACTTTAATATCTTCTCGACTATTGAAGATGCCCTGTAAGGCATGAACCTCAGGTTGATGAGAGCCTCTCCTGCGCTCTTGCCCCTTATAAGGTCCACTACCCTCCTGGCCTTCCTCGGTGTGACCTTTGCATATCTTAGTGTCGCTAATGATTCCATTTTTTAACCCCTTGCCGACGCTGACGCTGCCTTTCCTCTGCCTGAGTGACCCTTAAATGTCCTTGTGGGTGAGAATTCACCGAGTTTGTGGCCTACCATATTCTCTGTGACATAGACAGGGATAAACTTCCTTCCATTGTGGACAGCAAAGGTGTATCCGATAAACTCAGGCACAATGGTAGAACGCCTTGACCATGTCTTGATTATCTTCTTATCACCCGAATCGATCATCTTATTTACCTTCTTCATCAGCTTCTCTTCCACAAAAGGACCTTTCTTTAAGGACCTCGGCATTTACTTACCTCCTCGCCTTTTTACGATGAATTTATCAGTTCTCTTATTGTTACGCGTCTTTACACCCTCAGGCTTGCCCCATGGCGAGCACGGAGGCCTGCCTCCGGAGCTCCTGCCTTCGCCTCCGCCAAGCGGATGGTCTACGGGATTCATAGCCACGCCCCTTACATGAGGTTTCTTTCCGCGCCACCTGACTCTCCCAGCCTTGCCGTACGAGATATTCTCGTGGTCAGAGTTGCTGACCTGTCCTACTGTTGCCATGCACAAGGAAGGGATAAGCCTCACCTCGCCTGAGGCGAGCTTGACATGCGAATAATCCTCTGCCTTCGCAATAAGCTGGACAGACATGCCGGCACTCCTCACAAGCCTGGCTCCTTCGCCGGGCTTAAGCTCGATGTTGTGAATGAATGTTCCGAGCGGGATCTCCTTTAAAGGCAAGGCATTGCCTGTCTTAATGTCTACACCCTTGCCTGAGACAATATCATCACCGACACTCAGCCCTGATGGCGCGATTATATACCTTCTCTCACCATCCTTGTATTTCAGGAGCGCTATCCTCGCTGACCTGTTAGGGTCATATTCTATTGTCTCGACAGTAGCAGGCACATCAAACTTGTCCCTCTTAAAGTCTATTACCCTGTAAAGCTTTTTGTTCCCGCCGCCCCTGTGCCATGCAGTTACACGGCCATAGCTGTTCCTTCCTCCTGACTTCTTCAATGGCCTGAGCAATGGCTCGTACGGCTTGTCAGCAGTGACATCCTTAAAGTCAGATACTGTCCGGAATCTTGTGCCAGGAGATGTAGGATTATATTTTCTAACCGCCATTATGCACCCTCAATAAAATCTAATTTTTCGCCCTTTTTGAGCGTTATTATCGCCTTTTTCCTGTCAGGCCTCTTACCTATAGAACGGCCCTGCTTCTTCCATTTACCATGAGCCTTTACTGTCGAGACCTTGTCGACCTTCACCTTAAAGATCTCCTCAACAGCCCTCTTTATGTCTATCTTGTTGGCATCCGTATTAACCTCGATAAGGACCTTGTTCTCAGCTTCCTTAAGGTGTGCACCCTTTTCTGTAAACAAAGGTTTCTTTATTATCTGATAAACGTTCTTCATTTATAAGCCTCTGCTATCTTATTTACTGCATCCTTTGTTATGACGACACTGTCATGCCTGATAATCTCGTAAGGGTTAATGTCTGACGCATTCCTGACCCTTACGCCCGGTATGTTCCTGGAAGAGAGGATGATGTTCTCATCCCTGTCATGGAGCACAATCAGCACGCTCTTGCCTTCAAGACCAAGGCTCTTCAGGATGCCGGTCATCTCCCGTGTCTTAGGCGCTCCTACTGATATATCATCAATCACAGTAACCTCTCCGTCAGAGAGCTTGGCTGATAATGCCTCTCCGACCGCCCTCTTCCTGAAATTTTTCGGCAGCTTATACGAATAATCGCGCGGCTGAGGTCCGAAGATAGTGCCACCGCCCCTCCAGAGAGGAGAACGGTTGCTCCCGCTCCTCGCCCTCCCTGTATGCTTCTGCTTCCAGGGCTTCTTGCCGCCGCCGCTCACAAGTCCCTTGGTCTTTGTGGCATGTGTGCCCTGTCTCTGGTTAGCGAGGAAGTTCACGACAGACGCATGCAGTATATCCTTTCTGTTCGAAAGTCCGAACAACTCCTCAGGAAGGCTTATGCTGCCCTTTTTATTATTATTCTTGTCTTTCAGCTCTATATCAGGCATCTTTAATCTCCCTTTATAACCTCTACATATGAACCGGCAGCACCGGGAACTGCACCCCTTATGAGCAGGAGGTTCTGCTGAGGCCTCACATCCACCACTTTAAGGTTCTTTACAGTAACCGCTTCACTGCCCATATGGCCGGGAAGCCCGGTGTTCTTCCAGACCCTCGAAGGGAATGAGCTTGCACCTATCGAGCCCGGCGCCCTGTAAAACATCGAGCCGTGAGATGCCGGACCGCCCTTATAGTTATGCCTCTTCATAACACCCTGGAAACCCTTGCCTTTGGATACTCCGGAGACCTTGACAGTGTCGCCCTTGCTGAACATCTCGACCGTCACAAAATCCCCGGCCTTGAGATTGCCCATCTTGTATTCCCTGAGCATCCTGTAAGGTTTGACACCGGACTTTTTAAATACGCCGGCCATCGGCTTATTGACGTTCTTTGTCTTCCTAATCTCAAAAAAGCCGAATTTTACTGACTCATATCCGTCCCGCTCAAGCGTTTTGATCTGAACCACACATGATGGCTCTGCCTCTATCACTGTGACAGGGATAGCCTTTCCGTCCTCAGAGAATATCTGGGTCATCCCGAGTTTTTTGCCGACAATACCTGTCATAGCTTTATCTCCACATCAACCCCTGCAGCCAGTTCGAGCTTCATAAGCGCATCAACTGTCTGAGGTGTCGGGTCATAAATGTCAATAAGTCTCTTGTGGGTTCTTATCTCGAACTGCTCCCTCGATTTCTTGTCCACATGCGGAGACCTCAGGACAGTATATTTATTGATCCTCGTCGGCAGAGGCACAGGACCTGCAATCCTCGCACCTGTTCTCTGCACAGTATCGACTATCTCCTTCACTGACAGGTCGAGGACTCTGTGGTCATAAGCCCTAAGTTTTATTCTTATCTTCTGGTTCATATCAGTTGCTAAGCTCCATAATTGTCATGGTTACTCTATCACCTCTGTCACAACACCGGCTCCGACTGTCCTGCCGCCTTCCCTTATCG
>CAKKPH010000105.1 GCA_919901585.1 Thermodesulfovibrionales bacterium
ATGCGATTGTGGACAGGATCAAGAAAAAGTGCGGGCAGCGTCCTGATTCAGGACCAGAAAAGGATAGGGCTGTAGTGAACCTGTACTGGAAGAATCAGGACTGTTCTATTTATCTTGACACCTCAGGGGAACCCCTTTCCAGGCGCAACTACAGAAAGATCCCGATGAAGGCTCCGATGCAGGAGACCCTTGCGGCTGCCGTTATCCTGGCTACAGGATGGAGGGGGAGCAGCCATTTTATCAATCCCATGTGCGGCAGCGGTACCCTTGCTATCGAGGCTGCCCTGATAGGCCTGAACAGGGCTTCAGGGATATTAAGGGATAATTTCGGGTTCATGCACCTGAAGGGATTTGATGAGCCTCTTTGGAAGGGACTGCGCAGACAGGCAAAAAAAGAGGCCAAGATGACCATGGATTGCAGGATCATTGCGACTGACAGCAGTAGATATGCGGTTGAGGCAGCCAGGAGCAATGCCGCTGTTGCCGGGGTGGAGCACCTGATTGAATTTGCTGTATCTGAATATTCAGGGACTACGATTCCAGATGGGGGAGGGGTAGTAATCGTCAATCCCGAATATGGAGAAAGGATGGGGAAGGTCAAAGAGCTTGAGAGTGTATACAAGGGGATCGGCGATTTCTTTAAACAGAAGTGCGGGGGGTATACAGGATATATCTTTACCGGGAATCTTAATCTGGCAAAGAAGGTGGGGCTGAGGGCAAAGAGAAGGGTTCAGTTTTTCAATGGCGCCATAGAGTGCAGGCTCCTTGAGTATGAGTTATACAAGGGCAGCAGAAAACAGGAGAATAATGTATGGATGGAACCAGACGCTCTGAGATAAGACCGGGGTTGCGAGTCTCAATCGTATTGAAGAAAGACCAGTTGACAGGAACGCTGACAGAAGGAATTGTTAAAGATATTTTAACTAATTCGCCTGTACATCCGCATGGGATTAAAGTGCGTCTGAAAAGTGGAGAAGTAGGCCGTGTAAAAAAGATATTTGGTTAATTTTTAGGAAAATTTGTTCTCTATTTTGTTATTTTCATGGGAGGTGAGTCTATTGGGAAGCAGGCAAAGAATAAAATTCAGGAAAACTCAGCCTCAAAAACCTGTTGAAAGCAAGACTGCTGCTGAAATCGTAAGGGAGTTAAAAGAGGGCAATGCCGCTGCCTCCGATTACAGGGAACAATCCCTGAAGATCCACGGCCTGATCTGCGCCAAATGCGGGAGAGAATTCGATTTCAAAAACCGGAACCTTCTCACTGTGCACCATAAAGACGGGAATAACCGCAACAATCCTTCTGACGGCTCAAATTGGGAAAATCTCTGTATTTATTGTCACGAAGACGAGCACAGCAGGGGGCTCCTCGGAGATTATCTAAAGGGAAAAAGCTGACATTTAAAAACAGAGGAGTGCATTTACGCGGCAGATCAAAAAAGGCCTCAGGATACTATCCTGAGGCCTTTTTTATGAAAGCCTGTTAATCGTTTAGAAGAGGCCCTTTACCTTTCCGGTGTCGACATCCACATCGACCCTCCTGTAAGCAGGGTCTGATGCTGTACCAGGCATGAGCTTGATAGCGCCTGCAACAGGTACTACAAAGCCTGCCCCTTTGTAGGTGAGGATGTCGCGGATGTGAAGCCTCCAACCCTTTGGCACTCCCTTGAGGTTAGGATTGTCGGTTAGGCTGAGGTGTGTCTTAACCATGCAAGTCCCGAGTTTTGCTATCTCAGGATCTGCCTCCATCTTCTTAGCCTTGTTAAGGGCCTCGGCCGAATAATCGACTCCGTCAGCGCCATAAACCTCTGTTGCGATCAGTTCGATGCGCTTACGTAGCGGAGTTTCAAGCTCATACAGGAACTTGAAGTCGTTCGGCTCGTTGCATGCGTCGACAACTGCGTCTGCAAGTTCAAGCGCCCCTTCACCGCCATACTGCCAGTGTTTTGAGAGCGCAACTCTTGCGCCTGATGCCTCAGCGATCCTGCGGACAGCCTTTATTTCGTTGTCGGTGTCTGTGTAGAAGGCATTAATGCAGACAACAGGGTTTATGCCGGCCTTTTTCACGACATTCACAAGATGTATAAGGTTGTCGCAGCCCTTTTCAACCCAGCCGACATTCTCGCCTGTGTATTCCGTTGGCAGGGGTTTGCCCGGCACCGGTATCGGCGCACCGCCGTGGCACTTGAGCGCGCGGATAGTGGCTACGATGACCGCTGCATTGGGCTTTAGGCCTGAAAAACGGCACTTAAGGTTCCAGAACTTCTCAAACCCTATGTCAGCAGCGAAACCTGATTCAGTGACATTGTAATCGCCGAGTTTGAGTGCGATCCTGTCAGCGATGATTGATGACTGTCCGATGGCAATGTTTGCAAAAGGTCCTGCATGCACAAATACAGGCTGGCCTTCGATGGTCTGCATGAGGTTGGGGTTAAGCGCCTCGACCATCCATGCTGTCATAGCGCCGGCGACTCCGAGGTCTTCAGTCGTGACAGGACTGCCGCTCTTGCTGTAGGCGACAACGATCCTGCCCATCCTCTCACGCATGTCCTTAAGGTCTTTGGCAACCGCGAGGATAGCCATCACCTCTGAAGAGACCGCTATCGCGAAGCCGGACTTCATCATGAAACCGTCGTCCTTGCCGCCAATGCCTATGATGATCTCCCTGAGCGACTGTGCGCAGAAATCCATTATCCATTTCATTTCAACATTGCGGGGGTCGACATTCAGCCTCGTCAGGCCGCGCTTCGAGAGCTGTTCGTCGTTATAGTTGAACTCATGCTGCATCCTCGAGGTAAGGGCGACCATAGCGAGGTTGTGAGCATTCATTATCGCATTGATATCACCTGTCAACCCGAGCGAAAAAGGGGTGAGCGGTATGCACTGTGAAAGCCCGCCTCCTGCAGCCGAGCCCTTTATGTTCATTGTCGGGCCTCCTGAAGGCTGGCGGATCGCTGCTACAACATTCTTGCCCCTTTTGCCGAGGCCCTGTGTGAGTCCGATAGTCGTAGTCGATTTCCCCTCGCCAAGCGGAGTCGGGGTGATGGCGGTTACATCCACATACTTGCCGTCAGGCCTGTTTTTAAGGCGCTCCAGAACGCTCTTAAAATCTACTTTTGCGACATAGTGGCCATGCGGCAGGAGCTCGTGTTTCTCTAAACCGAGTCTCTCCCCCAGTTCATAGACAGTCTTCATGTTCTTCTCTGCTGCTTCAGCGATCTGCCAGTCAGCGTGTTTCGTTGGATCAAGCGGCATTTTTAATTCCTCCTTTAATATTATGCTTCAATTCTTACAGCGCAGACTTTAAGTTCAGGTATCTTGCATACCGGATCAACAGCAGTATTGGTCAGCACATTGGCTGCTGCCTCCTTAAAATGGAAGGGGATGAAGACCATTCCCTTCAACGGCCTGTCACTAACCTTTGACGCGATCTCTATGCTGCCCCTTCTGGAAGAGACCCTTATCACCTGTCCGTCTTTTATGCCGAGCGCCTCAGCGTCTTCAGGACTGATCTCGACATAGGCCTGACCTGCTATGGTCTCAATGGCAGGAGTCCTCCTCGTCATTGACCCTGTATGGTACTGGAACAACTGCCTCCCTGTCGAGAGGATAAACGGGTACTCAACATCAGGCAGTTCTGCTGAAGGCTTGTAATTGACGGAAGTGAAGAGCCCCTTTCCGCGCGGGAACCCGCCTTTAAAAAGGTAAGAAGTGCCCGGATGGTCCTTTGTGGGGCAGGGCCACTGAATACCGAGCTTTTCTATCCTGTTATATGTTATGCCTGAAAAAGCGGGCCAAACCCTGCCGGTCTCATGAGCTACATCTTCTATATGATGGTATGTCATCTCATATCCCATGCGCCTGCTCAGCTCTGTTATTATCCATGAATCCTCTTTTGCATCGCCGGGCGGTTCCACAGCCTTTCTGACGCGCTGGACCCTGCGCTCTGTATTAGTGAATGTGCCGTCTTTCTCGGCATAACAGGTTGCAGGGAGCACGACATCAGCAAGCTCAGCAGTCTCGGTCAGGAATATGTCTTGCACAACAAGGAAATCAAGGCTGCTAAGACCCTTGACTGTGTGGCTCTGATCAGGGTCACTAAGGACAGGGTTTTCACCCATTATATAAACAGCCTTTATACTGCCGTTTATTGCAGCGTCTGTAATTTCTGTGACTGTGAGCCCCGGCTTGTCTGATAGCTTAGCTCCCCACTCCTTTTCGAATTTCTCCTTTGACGCCAGGTTATCGACCTTCTGATATCCCGGGTATACGTTAGGGAGGCAGCCCATGTCGCTTGCCCCCTGCACGTTGTTCTGGCCTCTCAGGGGGTTTACGCCTGCAGACTCCTTCCCGAGATTGCCTGTCATCAGCGCAAGGTTTGCGACAGCATAAACATTATCAGTGCCGTGGGTGTGCTGCGTCATGCCCATTGTGTAATAAATTCCGGCCTTGTCTGCTTCCCCGTACATGAGTGCTGCCTTTATTATTTTTTCTTTTGGAACCCCTGTTATTTTTTCACCAATCTCAGGAGTGAACTCTGCAAGTGAGCCCCTGAAGTTCTCGAAATTCTCTGTATAGTTCTTGATGAATTCCTTGTCTTCGAGTCCTTCCCTCAGAATCACATGCATTATCGTATTAAGAAGTGCAACGTCAGTGCCGGGTCTCTGCTGAAGCCAGAGATCAGCGAACTTTACGAGGTTTATCTTTCTCGGATCGGCAACGATAAGTTTAGCGCCTCTTTTCACGGCCTTCTTCATCTTTAATCCGACAATTGGATGAGTCTCGGTTGTATTCGAGCCGATGACGAACATCAGGTTATTGTTTTCTATCTCGAGCATTGAATTCGACATCGCCCCTGAACCGAACACATTGGCCAGACCGGCCACAGTTGCGCTGTGTCAGAGACGGGCGCAGTGGTCTATGTTATTAGTGCCGGCCGCTGCCCTTATGAATTTCTGGAAGAGGTAGTTCTCCTCATTCGTGCAGCGTGCGGATGAAAGCCCGGCGATGGCATCAGGGCCGTGCTTTTCCTTTATTGCCTTGAGTTTCTCTGCGATATAATCGAGGGCCTCATCCCAGGAAGCCTCCCTGAATAATGCGGAATGCTGACTGCCGACTGCTGAATTATACTCCGAACTCCGAACTCCCATGGGTCGTAGACCGAACTCCGAACTTTCTTTAGGTGCTATCCGTATCAATGGTTTTGTCAGTCTGTCAGGGCTGTTAATAAAGCTGTAGCTGAACCTGCCCTTAACGCAAAGCCAGCCTTCATTTATAGTATCTTCCTTCGAATCAATCCTAATCACCTCATTGCCTTTTACATGGAGCGTGAGATTGCAGCCGCAGCCGCAATAAGAGCAGGTAGTCTCGACCTCCCTTACGCCTATCTCTCTTCCTTTTTGCTGCCAGGCCTTTCCTGTGAGGGCGCCTGAAGGACATACTGCAACGCACTGCCCGCAGAACTCACAGTCAAGGTTTCTCTCAAAAGGAGTGCAGATCTTTGTATCAAAGCCCCTGTACCCAAAATCGATAGCACTGACGCCCTGCACCTGATCACATACCCTCACACACTTGCCGCACATGATGCATTTTTCGAGCTCTCTCTCGATGAAGGGGTTCCCGTCCCTCTTTGAGTAAAGCCTCCTCTCACCAGTTAGCCTGTTATCTTTTATCCCGTAAAAATACGCAAGCTCCTGAAGGGTGCAGTCGCCTGCACGTTCGCAAGTCATGCACTCATAAGGATGGTCAGAAAGAATGAGTTCCAGAATCGTCTTTCTGAGGCGTTCTATCTCAGGATTGGATGTAGTCACCTCCATTCCTTCAGACACAGGTGTTGTGCATGATGTGACAGGACGGGGAATGCCCTTTATGTCGACAATACAGAGCCTGCAGCCGCCAAAGGGCGTAAGCTTTGGATGGTGGCAAAGGGTTGGTATGTCGATATTCAGCTTTCTGGCTGCCTCGAGTACAGTCGTGCCCTCTACTACATCTATTGTCTTCCCGTCTATGCTAATTTTGAAACTCATTCACATCTCCTGCCTATATATTTTCTAATCCCTAATCCCTCTTTATTGACTTGAACTTGCAGACATCAAAGCAGGCCCCGCACTTTATGCATAGTTCCTGATTAATATAATGAGGTTTTTTCTTCTCCCCTGTAATCGCCTTTGCAGGGCATGCCCTCATGCAGGCGCCGCAGCCTGAGCAGGTGTCTTCAATAACGCTGTATGTTATAAGGTCCCTGCAGACCTTTGCAGGACACTTCTTGTCCCTGATATGCGCCTCATATTCGTGCCTGAAATACTTCATGGTGCTGAGGATCGGGTTAGGCGCAGTCTGTCCGAGTCCGCATAGGGATGTTGCCTTAACGTCATTGCCGAGCGATTCCATCAACTCAAGGTCGCTCTCTTTGCCCTCGCCCTTTGTGATCCTTTCAAGTATCTCAAGAAGCCGCTTTGTGCCGATCCTGCAAGGCACGCACTTTCCGCATGATTCCGCCTGAGTAAATGAGAGAAAATACTTGGCAATATTGACCATGCAGTCATCCTCGTCAAGGACGATCATTCCGCCTGAGCCTACGATCGAGCCGGCCTTTGCAAGTGATTCATAATCAACATTGATATCGAGCATCTCAGCAGGGATGCAGCCACCTGAGGGCCCTCCTGTCTGGACGGCCTTTAATGCCTTGCCGCCCTCGATACCGCCGCCTATCTCATAGATTATCTCCCTGAGCGTGATCCCCATCGGGACTTCTATCAGTCCTGAATTCTTAATCTTGCCTGTGAGCGCAAAGACCTTTGTGCCCTTGGACTTCTCTGTGCCCATTGAAGAGAACCACTCTGCTCCGTTCCTCACAATATACGGGACATTAGCAAGCGTCTCTACATTATTGATAACAGTAGGTTTTCCCCATAATCCCTGATAGACAGGGAAGGGCGGCTTTGCTCTCGGCATGCCGCGCTGGCCCTCTATTGATGCTATCAATGCAGTCTCTTCACCGCAGACAAATGCACCGGCACCGAGTTTTATCTTGATATCAAAACTAAATTTCGAACCGAATATTTTGTCACCAAGAAACCCCTTATTTTTTGCGTCAGAGAGCGCCTTCTTGAGTCTCTCTACTGCGAGAGGATACTCTGCCCTTATATAGACATACCCTTTATCCGCACCGATGGCATAGGCTCCAATAATCATGCCTTCAATCACGATATGCGGGTTGCCTTCAATAACAGCTCTGTCCATAAATGCACCCGGATCTCCTTCGTCTGCATTGCATATAATATATTTCTGATTTGAGACCTGCTTTCCTGCAGCCTCCCATTTAACGCCTGTTGGGAACCCTGCGCCACCGCGACCCCTTAGTCCTGATCTCTTAATTATTGCTGTTACGTCTTCCGGACGCATCGAGGCGATTACCTTCTCAGCCGCCTTATAGCCGCTGCCTGTGATATAGGAATCTATGCTGTCGTAATCTATGATGCCGCAATCTGAAAGCACTACCTTTATCTGTTTTCTGTAAAAATTATAATAGTCTTTGTTGACAAGCCATTCATGGATAGCCTTGCCCCCGACAATATGCTCATTTACGATCTGCCGAACCATATCAGGTTTCACATACTGATAGGTTGTCTTCTTGCCGTCAATGATAAGATCAACAAGGACATCCTTTGAACATAGACCAAAACAGCCGACTTTATGCAGAGAACAACCCTTGTGAATCTCCGCAGGGATGTCTGCCTGTTTCAGTTCTGTCTCAAATGCAGAGATTACCTCCGGCCCGCCTGAGGCTATTCCACCCGGACCCATACATACCTTTATAGTTACATTGCTCATTTCTTTCTAATCGCCTTAATCTCTTTCTTCAGTTTTTCAGGGGTCATCTGCCCATGCATTTTCTTATTGATTACTACGACAGGCGCCATGCTGCATGTCCCAAGACATGCCACCTTTTCAAGGGTAATCTCACCATCATCTGTGGTCTCCTGTTCTCCGCTAAGGTTTAATTCTCTTACCGCTGAACTCATTAATCGTTCAGCGCCTTTAACGTAGCAAGCCGTGCCGCAGCATGCAGTTATGATTTTTCTGCCTCTCGGTTTCAAATGAAATTGTGAATAAAAGGTCGCAACTCCAAAAAAATTGCTTGCAGGTATGCCAAGTTTTTTTGAAAACCAGTTTACAGCATCCTCAGGGATATATCCGAACTCCTCCTGAA
>CAKKPH010000106.1 GCA_919901585.1 Thermodesulfovibrionales bacterium
ACATCGCGCGGAATAACAATCTGGTATTTCGGATAAACTGTAACAGTCTTCATAATACCTCCATCGATATGATATTTGTTTTATTCTATCGATATCGATAAAATTTGACAATTTGACAATTTGACAAATTCCTTCTAAAGTTATACATTTATCATATATTGTATAACTTTTTACATGGAGGTTAGAAGACATGGCCACGGTTAAAACGCTCGCAAAGGGGCAGGTAGTCATCCCTGCGGCTATCCGTAAGAAGTATCATAAGGAGAAACTGACATGTGCGAGACAAATGCCTATGTGATAAAAGACGGCAGGGAGGAATTGTTCCTCGACAATGTGGATATTCTAAAGGCAGAGGGGAGCAGGGTTTATCTGAGAAACCTCTTTGGCGAGCAGAAGACCTTTGAAGGGAGAGTAAAGGAGATATCGCTCATGAAGCACAGGATTGTGCTAGAAGAGCAGGCATAACTGAAAAAGCTTCATGACTGACTGGAGGCTTATTGATTCGGGAAGCTGCGGGGCCTTCTATAATATGGCTGTTGATGAGGCTATAGCCCTGAGCGTGGGGAAGGGCGACCAGCCCCCGACGCTCAGGCTTTACGGATGGGAAGTCCCGTCTGTAAGCCTCGGCCTGTTTCAGAGGATAGCGGATGTTAATGCCGGGTATTGCGAGAGGCATAATATCCCGGTCGTCAGGCGCCCCACAGGCGGCCGGGCGATCCTGCACAAGGACGAACTGACCTACAGCTTTTCATCGCCGAACAATGGATATTTTTCATGCGGTCTTTTGGATGCATACCGCCTGATAAGCATCCCGTTCCATAGGGCGCTCAGCAGGGTCGGGTTGAACGCAGATGTGAAGGGGGAGAGGGAATCAGGCAGGAACCTTACACGGAGCCCCCTCTGTTTTCGATCGACATCTTACGGTGAGATAAGCCTTGACGACGAAAAACTCATAGGCTCAGCACAAAAGAGGTGGAATAACTACTTCCTGCAGCAGGGCTCTATCCCTTACACTGTTGATGAAGAAGCGTTGAGGAACGTGTTTGTGATAGACGGCAATCAGGTCAACGGGATGACAGGTCTGGATATGATAATCCCAGGTCTGGATAAGGCCGCATTTAAACAGGCGATAAAGGACTCTTTTGAAGAGGAATTCAAGGTGAGGCTTATAAGCTCCGGTCTTTCTCGTCAGGAGGCTGATCTTGCAGGTATGCTTGAGGCCACGAAGTATCGCTCTCATCACTGGAATCTCCGGAGATAGGAGGGTTCTTTTCCTGATAGCCCTCTGTCTTTGAAGCATTCATTGTCGAATGATAATAGCTGAATATTACCGCCAGGGTTGCGAGGCCGAGATAGCTCTGGACAACATACACGACCAACTGGTATGTGGCTGACATGAGAGGCCCTATCAGAGGGACGAGCCTGAACGGATAACCTATGAACATCAGCAAAACGCTTATGATTATATAACCGACAAAGACTATGCAGTAAAGGAAGAACGCCTTCGGGTCTCTTGTCGTGAAGCGTGCAGATTCCGTAATCGCTGTATAAGGGCTGCTGCCTTTCATCGCAATACCGGCTATGCCGTATACGGTCACAGCGAGTATCGAGAGTATCAGCGCAAGGCCTATAACAAAAAGCACGAGAGAGAGGAATATGCCGATAAAAAGCGCGAGTATCGCCTCATATTCCCTGGCCTTTGAAACTATTGCAGCAATAACCCCTCCCAGGATGCCGAGTACGAATGCAAGGACGATGAACATCAGGCCGATAAGGGCGGTAAAACCGAGTATCTTGAAGAAAAGCCTCCTGCCTTCTGATATGAAGGCCCTGACCCTGAATTGTTCCGAGCCTTCCATGACCGCTTTGCCGATAATCCCTACAGAGCCGCTGAATACAAAAATGCCCATGGCGATAACTATGAGGACGTAGAGGAGCAGGCTCGCCAGCACGAATATGATAAGCCAGAGATACCTCGACAGGATATCTGCGGGGTTCCTGAATATGCTGAATATATCATGGAACTTGAGCAGTCCTGTGAGGTCGAGCCCGAAGATAATAAAGGCTATTGCGAGGGGCAGACCGACGACTATGAAGAAGCCGAAAAAGCTTGCGAGCATCATGCCTGCCTGAAACAGGACGAGCTGCCAGTTGCTGTTTATTACACTGAAGCCTTTCTTTATCGATTCTTTGTAGGTCATGTTTTTATAAACAGAGGCTGTTTACTCTATTTTATTGAAAATCCTTCCGGAGGGCAACATATATTTATCGGGCTGTTTTATTGCTGGAGGCGGCGAGCGGATTCGAACCGCTGGATAAAGGTTTTGCAGACCTCTCCCTTGCCACTTGGGTACGCCGCCGCGCTTTGCGGTCTATAGTTCGTAGTAATTAGTCCGGAGTTCGTATCTTAGAGATATAAGAACAATACTCAAATTCTGAACTAGTTACTACGAACTAACAACTCCTAACTAATCATGGAGCGGGAAACGGGATTCGAACCCGCGACCCCAACCTTGGCAAGGTTGTGCTCTACCAACTGAGCTATCCCCGCGCTATCGCCTGTTTTTTTACACTTGATTAAGGCCTGTGCTATAATAGGTAAGACTAATTCTAATTAAAAAAAATCAGATTTGTCAATATGGTTTATCCTGACCTCAGAGAATTTAAGGCACTTTCAGCAAAGGGCAATCTCATCCCTGTGTACAGGGAGATACTGGCTGATATGGATACGCCTGTATCTGCACTCCTCAAACTCGGGGGCTCACCGTCTTTCCTTCTTGAAAGTCTTGTAGGCGGAGAGAAATGGGCGCGCTACTCCTTTATCGGTTCGAGGCCTTCAAAGACCATAAAAGGCTGGAATGAGGGCTCCGGCATGAGGATAGAGATTAAGGAAGAAGGCAGGGATGCCTTCTCCTTCGTGACCGGCGACCCGCTGAAGGTATTGAAGGATGAGCTTTCAGCATACAGGCCTGTAGAGATAGAGGGACTCCCGAGGTTCTTCGGCGGACTGGTCGGCTATATCGGCTATGAGACAGTCAGGTTTTTTGAGAGACTGCCTGAAACAGCCAAAAACGGGTTCGGGCTTCCGGACATGTTCTTCATGGCCACAGATACGCTGCTTATATTCGATAACCTCAGGCAGAAGATCAAGATCGTCTCCAACGCACATCTTGACTCAAGAGACCCTGAAGAGGTCTATAAAGAGTCAGAGGACAAGATATCCGGCATAATCGAGAGGTTAAAAATACCGCTCGCAAGCAGCATGATGTCTGATGAGGCATCAGGGGACATGGCAGGCAATATCCCTGCAAAACAAGGTCAGGGCTTAAAGAGTACTGCTGATTTCACTTCATCCTTCGGCACAAAAGAGTCCTTTATGGTAGCGGTCCTAAAGACTAAGGAATACATCAAGGCAGGCGATGTGTTCCAGCTTGTGCTGTCACAGAGGTTCGAGGCCGGCTCTGAAGGCGCATCTCCGTTTGATATATACAGGGCCTTGAGGGTAATAAACCCCTCGCCTTATATGTACTTTCTCGACATAGGGGATGCATGGATCGCAGGCGCCTCTCCTGAGATACTCGTGAGGCTCGAGGGCGGCCATATAGTGCTGCGGCCTATTGCAGGCACGAGAAGGCGCGGGGCCACCGATGCTGAGGACAGGGAACTCGAAGAGGACCTTAAGAAAGACCCCAAGGAGAATGCCGAGCATATCATGCTCGTTGACCTCGGCAGGAACGATGTCGGCAGGGTTGCGAGGACCGGTACTGTTAAGGTGACGGAATTGATGACTGTTGAGAAGTACAGCCATGTGATGCACCTGGTATCAAATGTAGGGGGTGATCTGAAACAGGGGCTCGATGCCTTTGATGTGCTCTCAGCCTGCTTTCCGGCAGGCACTGTGACAGGAGCGCCCAAGGTGAGGGCAATGGAGATAATAGAGGAGCTTGAGCCTTCAGCAAGGGGCCCGTATGCGGGTGCAGTCGGGTATTTCAGCTATTCAGGCAATATGGATACATGCATCACGATAAGGACGATAGTGATAAAGGATAATAAGGTCTATGTGCAGTCTGGTGCAGGCATAGTTGCTGACTCAGAGCCTGAAAAAGAGTATACTGAGACAGTAAACAAGGCCATGGCTATGATGAAGGCCGTTGAGATGGCACAGGGGGGGTTGGCTTAGATGCTCTTGATGCTTGACAACTACGATTCGTTCACCTACAACCTGGTCCAGTACCTCGGTGAACTGGGCGAAGACATAAGGGTCTTCAGGAACGACAGGATAACTATTAAGGAAATTGAGGAGATGTCTCCTGAGAGGATTGTTATATCTCCCGGACCATGCACGCCAAAAGAGGCAGGCATCTCGATTGATGTAATAAAACACTTCGGCAGCAGGATACCAATACTCGGAGTATGCCTTGGCCACCAGTCAATAGGCGCTGCCTTTGGAGGTGATATAATAAGGGCAGACAGGCTTATGCATGGGAAGACGTCCATGATCCACCATGACGGAAGGACGATATTCGAAGGCCTGCCTAACCCGTTTGAGGCCACGAGATACCACTCCCTGCTTATAAAAAGAGATACCCTCCCTGAATGCCTCGACATCACTGCATGGACAGATGAAGGCGAGATAATGGGGGTGAGGCACAGGGAGCATATAATCGAAGGGGTCCAGTTCCATCCGGAATCGATACTCACGCTGGCAGGCAAGGACCTTCTTAGAAATTTCTTAAGGCTGGGGAGGGGACTATGATAAGGGAAGCCATAAACCTGCTCGTGCAGGGCATAGACCTCTCTGAGGGCGAGATGGCAGAATGCATGAGGGAGATAATGGAGGGCAAGGCCGCAGATGCTCAGATCGGTGCATTCCTGACAGCCTTGCGCATGAAGGGCGAGACCGTAGATGAGATAGCAGGCGCTGCAAAGGTGATGAGGGAAAAGGCGGCGACAATAAAGGCGCCTGAAGGCGTGCTCGACACCTGTGGCACAGGCGGTGACATGTCGCATACTTTTAATATCTCTACTGCTACTGCCGTTGTTGTTGCTGCAGCAGGAGTCCCTGTTGCAAAGCACGGCAACCGTTCTGTCTCGAGCCGGTCAGGGAGCGCTGATGTGCTTGAGGCGCTTGGTGTGAAGATAGACCTCGCTCCGGACAAGGTCGAGAAGTGCCTCTTCGAGACCGGCTTCGGCTTCCTCTTTGCACCTCTGTTCCACCCTGCGATGAAGTTTGCAATAGGGCCGAGAAAGGAGATGGGCATAAGGACCATATTCAACATACTCGGGCCTCTGACTAACCCTGCAGGTGCCGGAAGGCAGATACTCGGTGTCTTTGCCGACAAATTGACAGAGACCCTTGCAACGGTCCTCGGGAACCTCGGGGCTGAAGACGTGATGGTAGTGCATGGTGAGGACGGGCTTGACGAGATTACTATCACTGACGGGACAAAGGTTTCGAGATGCCTGAGAGGCACCTTGAGCACGTTCTATATATCGCCTGAAGACTTCGGCCTGCCGAGGTATGACATCAGGAGCCTTTTGGGAGGGGATAAGGAGGACAATGCAAAGATATTCATGTCGATCCTCATGGGCGAAAAAGGCCCTAAACGGGATATTGTCCTTATGAACGCATCTGCAGCCCTCGTGATCGCAGGCAAGGCTGAAGGGCTCAGGGATGCGATGCTCCTTGCGGCTGATGCCATAGACTCAGGAAGCTCTCTCAGGAAGCTGAACGATATAATAAAGGTCTCGAACAATATCTGAGAATATTACAAGCAAAGGGGAGCGGTCTCACGTGAACAGGAGAGAGTTGAGATATTCGAATGCGCGGCCTGCTATGCCCACGAGCGGTGACCTCGAGAGGGCCGGAAGGCTCAGGGAAGTAATGGAGACCCTTTATGAGGTGAACAAGAAAACCCCTGTCATTGTAGAGGGCAAAAAGGATGCGCTCGCCTTGAGGGACCTCGGGCTTATCGGAGATATAATTACACTACACAGGGGCAGCAACATCTATGAGTTTTGTGAGGACATAGCAGAGAGGTTCAACAAGGTCGTCATACTCCTTGACTGGGACGATAAGGGAGAGAGCCTGAACAGGATATTGAACGCACATCTTAAGGGCCTGTGGGAGGGATACTCCGGCTTCAGGGAGCTGTTTAAGATACTCTGCCAGAAGGGCATAAAGGACATAGAGGGGATACCCAAACTCCTCAGAAAGCTTGAAGGCAATGAGACTGCTCGGCAACAGGGGTGAAGACCTTGCTGCAGGGTTCCTGAGAAAAAAGGGGTACAGGATTTTATCGAGTAATTACAGGTCACATGTAGGCGAGGTCGATATTATTGCAGAGGAAGGCAGTACCCTTGTATTCATAGAGGTAAAGACCAGGACTGACGACTCCTTTGGACGGCCTTTTGAGGCGGTGGATTACAGGAAGAGGGAAAAAATCAAGAGGATTGCGCTATATTACCTTAAGCGTTATAAGATAATTGACCGGCCTTTGAGGTTCGATGTTATGAGCATCGAGATGTCCGGCGACAACAGCAGTATAGAGCATATCACGGATGCGTTTGAGTGATAGCTGATAGATGGATTGACATAAACACCCATATTTATGTTATTTTAATATACTTTTTAATGAAAGGAGGTTAAGGAGTTTAGGAGGGAATCAAAGGGGGTTTAGGGCCTTAATATGTTTTTCGATGAAACAAAAAATTAAAAAAACGGGGTGTAAATGATGAAGAAAAGATTGTTTGTCAGTTTGTTGATTGTATTTGCCTTTGTTGGCTACCTTGCATTTACAGTCGTAGATTCCAAGACACCTGTTGCGACTGCTGCAAAAGCGACCTATTCAGGCACTATGTATATGGCAGGCATGGGCGGCCATTTTGCCAAATTTGACCTCACTATAGACCCGAATGACGCAGAGAATCCCTTAAAGGTAAACAAGCTTAACAGGATTATTATAGGAAGCAAGAAGACCCATCCTACACATGACCCGAGGATCGATTCGAATGACAGGAACACAATGTTCTGGTCAACCTATGTGCTCGACCCTAACGGAAAGATGCATGTCGGAAAGACAGACCTCAAGACAGGCGATGTTATTAAAGACGTTGCAATGACGCCTGACCCGAAGGCTCCAGGCACAAAGCCTCCTGTTTACTGCGCATCAGGCCAGACCGCAAAGTCCTATATGCCAGTATTCATGGGTGTTGAAGGCTATGTTGACGTAATGGACAAGGCAACGCTTGAGGTGAAGCATAGGATGTTTGTCAGCGACCTCGGGTTCAAGAACGGCACCTACCAGTTTATGCACGGCGCAAGCTCTCCGGACGGTAAGAAGTTCCTCGTGGCACTTAACGAGACGGTTGAAGGCAAGTCCAACGGCAAGATCAATCTGGTGCTCGTGGACCTCCCTTCGCTCGAGCAGGGCAAGTGGAAGGAGATCACAAGGAACACCATCACCGGCGAGCCCGGCAAGACCATCACCTTCAGGATGAATTTTACATCAGACAACAAGCACGTCTTCCAGTCAGTTGCCGACAGGTTCTGGGTGCTCGATGCAAACAACCTAAAGCTTATTGACGAGAAGATGGTTGACGGCCAGAGTCACGACGCCTTCCCGACACCTGACGGCAAGTATGCAGTCCTGTCAATCAGGAATGCTGCAGATGCAGTTGATGAGGACGGCAAACAGCTTATCGGTAAGACTATCACCGACGGCTTTGTCCAGCTCTATGACTTCGAGGCAAAGAAGATCGTAGGCAGTCAGGTCTCTACCTGCAACGCATGCCACAAGAAGATGGGACAGGGCGATAAGTCCGCTGTGCTCTGCGGTATAGACGGCAACTGGAAGATGTAGTTTTATAAAACAGAAAAGAAGTTTTAGTTAAATAGCAGGAGGGGATGTCCCCTTGATTATTAAAGGGATATCCCCTCTTTTTTATGATATTATGAAGGCAAACGCAAGAGGAGTGTATGGCCGGTGAATTTAATCTATTGACCTTTGCTGTCAAGAACCTCAAGAGGAAGCAGTTGAGGACATGGATACTCGTTGCTGCAATAGCGCTGCTTGTGTCTGTCCTTGTCTTTGCCTTCTCTTTTGTGAGGCGCGTCAACTCGAGTATAAGGCTCACGTCCGAAAGGCTCGGCGCCGATGTTATTGTAGTGCCGGCCGGATCGAGGGGCGCTGCTGAAGATGTGCTGCTCGAGAACAGGACAAAGTCCTTTTACATGGACAAGGGGATAATAGACAGGGTGAAGGTTATAAAGGGCGTGGACAACCTTACCCACCAGACATATCTTGTTACCATGACAGGCCTCTGCTGCGATGTGCCGGAATCGATGGTCATAGCCTTTAATCAGGAGACAGATTTTATAGTCAAGCCCTGGCTTAAGGGCAAACTCAGCCGGACGCTCCGGAAGGGCGAGGCGATCGTAGGTCATGAGTCTGCCTTTAATATCAATGTGGGGCTGATGGAAGTCGACAGCGTGCTTTTCGGGAATGTGTTCAAGATGGTAGGGGTCCTCGACAAGTCAGGCATAGGGTTCGATAACGCAATATTCCTTGGGGATGAGAATATAAACGACATTATCGAAAAAGGCAAGACAGGCATAAAACCCGGCCAGATGTCGATAATATTCCTGAAGGTCAAAAAGGGGTTTGACCCATACAAGGTAGCCAGGGATATTGACGATGCTATTGTAGAGGTAGATGCAGTGGCGCGCAAGGATATAGGCAAGAACATAATCAATACGCTCAGGGACATAAGCCGTATCTTCTCCCTCACGATAGTCATAGCCTCTTTGCTCGCAGCCTTTCTTGCCTGGGCTGTTTTCTCAGCTATTGCAAATGAGAGGGCGAGAGAGGTCGGCATAATGAGAGCGCTGGGAGCAAAGGAATCGCATGTCGTAAGGCTGTTTCTGTCAGAGGTGCTTCTTGTCGGCACTGCGGGCAGTATCCTTGGCATTATATGCGGGACAACGCTTTCCTTCTTCCTGTCAAAGGGCTTCAGCATAATGAAGAATCTGGCAGTAGACCTCAGCCTGTCCGACAGGGTATTTATAGGTCTGGCCGGTCTTGTTATAGGGACAGCAGTATGTGTTATCGGCGCACTTTCGCCTGTCCAGAGGCTTAAGAAGATGGAGCCTTTGGTAGTCATCAAGGGGGAATAGTTTGACACAGCTCAGGATAGACAGCATTACAAAGACTTATTTCATAGGCGACTTAAGGATCGATGCAGTGAAGAACGCCACAATCGAGGTCAAAAAGGGCGATTTTGTTTCTATTATCGGCCATTCAGGCTCCGGCAAGACAACCCTGCTCTCGATCATCGGAGGTATTGCAAGCCCGACATCGGGCAGGTTATTGTTCAGGGACGAGGATATATATGCCTTCGGCAGCGACAGGCTTTCTGACTACAGGTGCGAGAATATAGGGTTCATGTTCCAGTTCGCAAGCCTGCTCCCGATACTTACCGCAAAAGAAAACCTCCTGCTCCCGCTTATCTTCAGGTCAAAGAAGCCTGAAAACATGCAAGAGGCAGGCCATAAGGCTGTAGAGCTCTTAAAGATGGTGGGCCTCGGCGATAAGATAGATGCATACCCTTCACAGCTCTCCGGGGGCCAGCAGAGGAGGGTAGCAATAGCGCGCGCCTTCATGAACGACCCCGAGGTTATACTCGCCGACGAACCTACAGGAGACCTGGACGAGGATACAGAGCAAGAGATGATAAAGTTTTTCAGGAAGATGAATGAGGAGAAGGGCATAACCTTCATCATGGTCACACACAATACCGGACTTGCACACCAGACAAAACGCCATATCAGGATGACCAACGGAATTATAAAAGAGATATGAGGATAAGGGAGTCCTTGACATTTTTCCTTATTCCGTTTTTATTATTTGCGGCAGCCTGCAACAGAACAGAGGACTTTATTATAGTCAGAGACGCTGAAAAGGGCATATCTGTAGATATCAAGGACCTCATAGAAAAGAAACCGGTTTTTTACAAGGCAGAGTTTAAAGGCTCTGCCTTCGAGTTTTTTGTAATAAAGATTAACGGCGAGCCAAAGGCCTTCCTTAACAGGTGCAGGAAATGTTACAACTCCGGTCTCGGCTTCAGGTTTGACGATACCCATGTTCAATGCCGGGCATGCAATGAGAGTTTCCCTATAGAAGAGATAGCCCATGGCGTAGGCAGCTGCTACCCGATTTCCCTCAACAGCAGGGTTGAAGGCGAAAAGATAACCGTAAAGCTTGAACCCCTCTCCAGATAGGCTGGCCCTGTAGAAAATTATATTGAACTTCAGTATAGTATAGGTATCTTATCGAGATTTTCAGGAGCGGCATGGCGGTACATAAAGCTTATGAAGATGAGAACCATATGAGGTTGTCCTATCCTGTCTACACTTTTGATAACCGGATGCTTTTTCCGGCCGGGACACTTATTCCTTTCGGGAGTATCGAAGAATTAATATCCCGAAGCGAGCCTGTCTCTACAGAGAGGTGTTCGCTTCTGAGCCACGGTTCGGTCAGGGAAGACCTTGTAAGCTATGTCTGCAGGCCTCCCTACAATACGGTCTTTTCCGAAGAGAGGCTCATCTCGGATGTCTTCAATCTGATGGAGAATATTACCCATACAGGGCCTGTCCTGAGATATCTCGATTTCTTCAAGGAAAACGATTTTTACACTTACCGCCATGTCCTGATGGTCTCTGCGATGTCAACACTACTTGCGAGGGACCTACTGCCTGAGCACAGGGATATCCTGAGCGAGGCAGTGACAGGACCTACGCATGACTTTGGAAAACTGTCGGTCCCGCTCTCTATCCTGAAAAAGACGACTCCGCTGACCACTTCTGAACGGGACATGCTCAGGCACCACACATTGGCCGGCTATGTGCTCATATCTTATTATCTCGGGGATATCGACAGCCTTCAGGCGAGGGTGGCGATGAGCCACCACGAGAGAAAAAACGGTTCAGGGTATCCAGAGGGGATCCTGCTCTCAGACAGGATGGTCGAGATAGTTGCGACCGTTGACATCTATGATGCCCTTGTATCACCCCGGCCCTACAGGCCCATCTCTTATTCAAACCGGACAGCGATTGAGGAGATAACAGCTATGGCCGAAAGGGGCGAGATGGGCTGGGACACTATTAAGGCGCTTGTGTCCCATAACCGCAAGGATAAGCCTCACTACAGCGAGTGCGGCGTTTCGCTCGAAAAGAGGGGCGTGCCGCCTCCAAATAACACATACGGCATCACAGTTGATAACGACAATATATAGGTCTATAATTTATGTCCGAGGAAGCTTTAACTTATAAAGGCACATTCCGGGATTATGTAATCCTGACCAAGCCGGGTTTGGTCGCTATGGTGCTTGTGACGACAGTTACAGGCATATATATCGGCCACAGGGGGATGCCTGATGCAGCCCTTGTCTTCTGGACGCTCCTCGGGACATGCCTCGCAGCGTGCGGGTCAACGATCCTGAACAACGTCTATGACAGGGACATAGACAGCCTCATGGTCAGGACGCGTTCAAGACCGATGCCGAGAGGTGCGATAAGGCCTTCTGCTGCCCTTGTCTCCGGTGTCGCAATAATCCTGGCCTCTTTCTTTATACTCTCTTATTTTGTAAATATGCTGTCTGCCCTCCTTGCAATGACCGCTTCCGTTGTCTATGTCTTTGTTTATACGCATTTGATGAAACGCCGCACTCCTAATGCTACAGTGGTAGGAGGCATATCAGGCGCCCTGCCGCCGGTAATAGGCTACGCCTCGGTGACAGGCCATATAACCTTCGAGGCTGTAATACTCTTCCTTATCATGTTTATATGGCAGCCTTCCCACTTCTGGTTCCTTTCAATAAAGTATGCGGAGGATTACAGAAGGGCCAACATACCGGCTATGCCTGTGGCGAGGGGCATATCTGCAACAAAGTTTAAGATACTGATGTTCAACACAGCCCTTTTCCCTGTAAGCCTGCTCCCGTTCTTCTATGGCATAGCCGGGAAGATATACCTCATTACAGCCGTATGCCTCGGCCTCTTTTATCTCTTTTTGAGCTTAAGGCTCTTATTCATGAAGGAAGAAAATCTGTTCCGCTTCTTTTATTATTCAAACCTCTATCTTTTTACCTTGTTCTCTGTGATGATGATTGATGCCGTCAGATAACTGACGCATTCTCCCTTTCCCTCATTGTCTTTCGGGTGTTCCTGAACAGGGCATAACGCAGAATTCTCATTTGTGTCGAAAAGAACTCAAGAGGTCTATGCCCGATGTAAATTTTCTGTAAATTTCGATTTCTGGTGACTTAAGTCACTGCTTCCCGATGTTTAATTAGCTGAATCTATAATCAGTTGTTTTTATGAATGTTTTTTCTGCCAATTAAAAGAGTTGTAATCCGTAGGGGGGAGGTGAGACTGGAGGAATCAATCGTAAGGATAAGCAAAAGGTCTCAAAAAAATATAGCAAAGGAGGAGGTAACAAGATGAAGAGGATGATTGTATTTGTTTTGTTGTTAGCGGTATCCCTGGTCTGGAGCAGTGCCGGCCGGTCCGAAGCCGCACCGACTGCGCCGACATTGACTAAAGAAGAGTTCGATAAGGCTAATTGGGAATATTTTAACAGGTGCGGCGGATGCCACGGGATGCTGAGGAAGGGGGCGACAGGCATGCCGCTGCTCCAGGATAAGATGCTGCAGAAAGGCACAGAGGCGCTCACAACGATAATCCACGACGGCACGTCCGGGGGAATGCCCGGATGGGGAGCTGTCGGCGTCTATACTCACGAGATGTCGGAGCTTCTCGCAAAGTATATCCAGTTGACCCCTGTGCCCCCGCCTGAGTTCAACATGAATGATATTAAAAAGACATGGAAGCTCCATGTCGCGCCTGACAAGAGGCCGAATAAACCTATGCACAAGAGGAACTGGGAAAACTTCTTTGCCGTCATATTAAGGGACGCAGGCCAGATAGCCATAATAGACGGCGACACAAAGGAGATAGTCTCTGTCCAGAATTCCGGTTTTGCGGTTCATACCCTCAGGTACTCCCATTCAGGAAGGTATCTCTATACCATAGGCCGGGATGGAAAGGCGACGCTGGTCGACCTCTGGATGGACCCCATTACCACTGTGGCAGAGGTAAAGACAGGTCTGGACGCCAGGTCTATCGAGAGCAGCAAGTACAAAGGCCCGAAGGGTGACTTCCTTGATAAGCTCGCAGTAATCGGGAACTACTGGCCTCCGGCTTATGTGATAGTTAACGGCCAGACCCTCGAGCCTCTTAAGATCGTGAGCACAAGGGGCTACACCTATGACACCAATGAGTATCATCAGGAGCCGAGGGTTGCCTCTATCGTTGCCTCGCACTTCGATCCTGAGTGGGTTATTAATATCAAGGAGACCGGCCATATACTCCTCGTGGACTACTCAGACATCAAGAACCTCCACGTTACGGTCATTGAATCGGAGAGGTTCCTGCATGACGGAGGCTGGGACTCGTCAAAGAGATACTTCATGGTTGCGGCGAATATGAGGGACAAGGTGGTGGCGGTTGATACCAAGACCAAGAAACTTGCCGCTATAATCGAGACAGGCGTAAGGCCCCACCCGGGTAGAGGTGCAAACTTTATTGATCCTAAGTTCGGGCCGGTATATGCAACGCCGCATCTGGGCGAGGCAGCTATAGCCCTTATAGGGACAGACCCTAATGGAAAGCATAAAAAGAATGCCTGGAAGGTCGTAAGGAAGCTCAAGACTGCAGGTGAGGGCGGACTCTTCATAAAAACCCATCCAAAGAGCAAACACGTTTGGGTAGACCACACCCTGGCCAAGGATATCAATGCAGCCAGGAGTGTTTCAGTCTTCGACATTGCGAACCTCGAGGCACCTCCCAAGACCTTTAAGCTTGCGGACCGGGGCAGGATCGTGCATTTCGAATACAACAAGGCCGGCGATGAAGTCTGGATAGCCCTCTGGGACAGGAGCGGCGAGATAATCATATTTGACGACAAGACCCTCACTGAGAAGACGAGGATTAAAGACCCAAGGCTTATCACGCCTACAGGCAAGTTCAATGTCTATAACACGAGGTACGACATATACTAAAAAAGGGTTCTCTTAATTAACTTGCGTCTGACGGTGGAGAAGGAAGAGGGAAAAACCCTAAACCTTCTCCACCGGACAGTGCAGGAGGTTTGCCGTGTAATGAAAAAGATATTATTGGTTATTGCGATAGGTTTTGTATTTATTTCATCTCCTTTGTCTGAAGCCGCCGGGTCGCCTCCGGAAGAGTATCTCAAGATGAAAAACCCTTTCAAGCCTGCAGACAAGGCCGTGCTTGAGAGGGGAGAGACCCTCTACAATAGGAAATGCATGGGATGCCATGGGGAAAAGGGCGAAGGCACCGGCCCGATGTCGACAAAGGAATTTACGATAAGGCCGTTCACAAGAGACCATCTCTCGGTAAGACCCGACGGGTATCTGTTGTGGGTCTGTGAAAATGGCCTTGAGCGCACTATGATGCCCGCCTTTGGACCGGGCAGTGATTTCAATCTCCCGAGGGATGATATATGGAAGATCGTTACCTTTATCCGGGAGAGGTTCGGCAAGTAAGACGATGAATTCCTTTTCAGAAAGATTAAAAATGCGGATTGGGTACAGCCTCTTTTCTTTCCTCTTTTTTGGAATGGCCCTTACCTCTTCCGCCTCTGACGGAAAGGAATTATTTCTTAAATACTGCAGCGCCTGTCATCACCCTGAGAGGATCGGCTATTATGCCCCTCCGCTGTTGCCTCAGTTTTTAAGCAACCTTTCCGACAAGGATATTGTGAGGATAATAAGAGAGGGGATACCATCCGCGCCTTTGAAGCCTGCCTTTAGCAGCATGGAGGAGAGAGAGATAAAAGCGATAGTTGACTTTCTGAGAAGCCGTCCCATGGCTATCAGATGGGATGCAGATGACATCAGCAGGAGTGTCTCTGCATCCGGCGAAAATAAGGCACCGGTACGGCTGAAGGATTTGCACAACCTTACCGTAGTGGTCGAAAGAGGCGACAACAGGGTCTGGATTATGGAGGGGGAGGATATCCTCGATAAGTTCCGATACGAGAATATCCACGGGGGTATTAAATTTACCTCAGATGGCAGGCGCTTTTTTATCCCCTCAAGGGACGGTTGGATCGGCAGGTACGATATGGATAAGGGGGCCCTTTACGGGAGGGTCAGGGCCTGTGTTCACATGAGGAACATATCCCTCTCGAGGGACGGCAGGTATCTGATAGCATCATGCCTGCTTCCGGGCGCTATAGCTGTTCTTGATTCAGATACGCTCATGCCTGCTGCGAAGAAGCTTATACCGGTGGAAGGGAAGATAAATGCCTTATACGAGCTCAACCTGAGGGATGAAGCTGTCTTCACCTTCAGGGACGTGCCGCTGATCGGCATATTAAATACTAAGGGGCTTGATGTCAGATATTTAAAGATTGACGAACCGCTGGAGGGGTTTTTTATAGACCCCTTTGAGGACTATG
>CAKKPH010000107.1 GCA_919901585.1 Thermodesulfovibrionales bacterium
TATAGCACTTTTTGCCCTTATAACTAAGCAATGAACAAAACCGCATTTGATTAATAACTATCATGATGTATATAATATACATCATAGGAGAAGCTTGAATGGCAACGATTAGACGTACGCAGATGTATTTTACTGGACAGATGATCCGCTGTGGAATATGATCGGTTCGAGCAACTCCGAAGATGGCGACCTTTCCGTAAACCATGACAAATATCTCTATGGTAAGAAATAAATATGCAACTTTGTGGATACCTCAGCGTGGCTTGCGCTTAACGACAGAAACGACCAATACTATAAGCAATCAGCAATAAAAATCTCATTAGTCAAGAAGCAAAAGATTGAGCTTGTGACTTCTGAGTATATATTTGATGAAAGCATAACCCTTATCAGGCATAGAGTCTCTCATAGGCATGCAGTTATTTTTGGTGATTCCCTATTAAACAGCAACATGGTTGAGATTGTTGATGTGAATGCTGATTGCAGACTCAAGGCATGGGAGATGTTCAAAAAATATGAAGACAAGGAGCTAAGCTTTACAGATTGCACGAGCTTTGTCTTGATGAAGGACATGAGACTGCATAAGGCGTTTACATTCGATGAACATTTCAGGCAGGTAGGGGTTGAGATTTTCTAATTTGATTAACAAAGGCAAAGGAGATTTATATGGTCGACATGTCCGCTGTTGAGCCTGTCCAGCTTAACCTCAAGAGCAGGTTCAGGTTCAGGTGTCACAAGGATATATCCTGTTTTACAAAGTGCTGCAGCAATATTGATATACTTCTTACCCCCTATGACATCATCGTGCTTAAAAAAAGGCTCAACATGACGTCATTGGAGTTCCTCGAAAAGTACGCTTATATCCAGCCGGATGACAAGGGCGTATTCCCTCTTGTGTATCTGAAGATGAAGGACGACGAGGCAAAAACCTGCCACTTTTTAACTTCCGGCGGCTGTACCATTTATGAGGACAGGCCTGCAAACTGCAGGTACTATGCTGTCGGACAGGGCACTCTGAAAAAGGAGCTTGAGGGCAAGATAGTTGATGAGGAGTTCTATTTTTTCGTTAAGGAGGAGCACTGCAAGGGTTTTGAGGAGGAGAAGGAGTGGACAATCGGGGAGTGGAGGGAAAATCAGGGTGTTGACAGGTATGACGAGCTAAACCGTGAGTGGAAGAGGATACTTCTGATAAAGAACACTCCCGGGCTTCAGATTGATGATGAAAAACAGGCGATGTTCTACATTGCGTGCTATGACATGGACAGGTTCAGGAGTTTTATATTTGTCAGCAGGTTCCTGGATGTCTTTCAGGTTGATGATACAGAGAGAGAAAAAATGCAAGAAGACGATACCGTATTAATGCTCTTCGGGGTTAAGTTTCTGAAATATGTCTTTATGATTGAAGAGACGCTCAAGGCAAAACCGCAAGATTAGCCCGGATTATTCATAAATATCATTATGCCATTAAAACAATCGGATAGAGCACATTCGCCCCTTACCCTCGGCTATTCCCCATGTCCGAATGACACTTTTATCTTCTACGCCCTCGTTCACAATAAGATAGATACCCATGGCATAGGATTCAGGGAGATATTGCTTGATGTCGAGACCCTGAACCGGATGGCCTTAAACTCTGAGCTCGACATCACTAAGGTTTCATTCCACGCGTACAAACACCTGAAAGAAAACTATGAACTCCTTCGTTCCGGAGGTGCAATGGGCAGGGGGTGCGGTCCTCTTGTTGTTGCCAGGGAGAGGACAACGATCGAGGGGCTAAAGGGAAAAAGGATTGCGGTACCGGGCCTCATGACTACGGCATTTCTGCTCCTCCGGATATACGACCCTGACCTTGCCGGCAATGTTATTGCAATGCCGTTTAACGAGATAATGGGCTCTGTCAGGGACGGCCTCGTGGATGCGGGGCGGATAATACATGAGTCGCGGTTTACGTATCCCTCATACGGTCTCTTTGAGGTTATTGACCTCGGGAAGTGGTGGGAGGGTGCCACAGGGCTCCCCCTGCCGCTCGGATGCATAATCGCCCGCAAGGAACTCGGCCAGGATAAGATAAAAGAGATAGAGGTGTTTCTACGGAAAAGCGTTGAATACGCATTTTCGCATAGGTTGGAGACGCGGGATTACATAAGATCACACTCACAGGAGCTCGATGACCGGGTAATAGACAGCCACATCGATCTTTATGTCAATGAGTACAGCCTTGACTTTGGAGCAGAAGGCTTGCTTGCAGTCGAGAAATTGTTTAAAATGGCATAGGAAAAAGGACGTTCAGGAAAGACCTGCAATTTCCGCTTTATTAGGTTAACTTTTTCAGGAGGCATGCATGCCGTTATTTGGTGAACTCTTCCTCAGCGAGACCCTGAAAGAGCCGGTGCTCGACCCTAAGGGTGAAGAGCTCGGCAGGCTCAAGGACATGATAGTTGTAAAGGCAGAACCCTTGCCTAAGGTTGATGCTCTTATTATTGAACATAAGAACAACCTCTTCCGTATACCGTGGCAGGATATAAGCCTGTTCAACAAAAGGATTATCGCTGCGAGGGTATACACTAATGACATAACCCCGTACGAACTGAATACCGATGACCTCCTTATAGTGAGGGATGTGCTTGATAAGCAGATTGTTGATGTTAACGGCGCAAAGGTCGTCAGGGTTAATGATATAAAGCTCGAAGGTTATGAATATAACGCTGTCCTTATTGCTGTTGATGTGGGTGTGAGGGGAATCCTGAGAAGGCTCGGTATTGAGAGGAGGGGGGATGACCTGCTGAGGAGGATAAAAATGCCTCTGCCATACAACTTCATAAGCTGGAATTATATCCAGCCCTTGCAGCCAAAACTCTCATCTATATCACTTACTGTCCCGAGGCAGATGCTGTCTGAGCTCCATCCGGCTGATATAGCGGATATAATCAACAGTGTCTCGCACCACGAGGGCGCTGCATTCCTGAAGAACCTTGATCTGGATGTTGCTGCAGAGGCCTTGTCCGAGCTGAGTCCTGAGACACAGGTCGAGATGATAAAGGGCATGGATGCCGAAAAGGCCTCCGACATAATCGAGATGATGCCTCCTGACGATGCAGCAGATGTCCTTGGTGACCTGCCTGCCGAAAAAGCCATGGAGATACTCGAACATATTGAAAAAGAGGATGCAGAGGACATACAGGAGCTTCTCGGACATGAAGAGGATACGGCAGGCGGACTTATGACAAACGAGTTTATCGCTTATACGTCTGATATAACAGTGAGCGAAGCTATAGAGAGGTTCAGGAAGGATACAGAGGAGATCGAGACTATTTATTACATTTACGTCCTTGATAATAACGAAAAACTCATTGGTGTTGTCTCCCTTAGGGAGCTGCTTATGTCGGGCCCTGAATCCAGGCTTGAGGAGATAATGGAGACAAAACTTAAGACCGTTGCCCCTGAGACTGATGAAGATGTTGTTGCAAGGATAATATCAAAATACAACCTCGTTACCCTGCCTGTTGTTGACAGCGAAGGTGTTATGCTCGGGATAGTCACTGTCGATGACATACTTGACAGGATACTGCCGACTGTATCGAAGAGGAAATAGAAGAGTTTCTTATGATTTACATCATTGAAGGGCTGTCTGTATTAATAATATTATAATCATACAGGATGCCTGAGGAAGGCTGTTGAGTAGTACGGGCGTCTGGAATTAAATCACCAAAACAGGAGGGATTATGGATATCATTGATCTGAAGAAGCTGATAAAGTTCAATCCTGACAGGATTTCACGCGAGATGCTGTCCGACAAGCCGGAGATGAGGATTGCCCTTATGTGCCTCGATTCGGGCCAGAAACTTGAACCTCACAAGGCGCCGCTGAGGCTTCTCATGTACTGTATACAGGGGAAGGGGACTTTTATAGTGGGCGATGAGAGGATAGAGGCTGATGAGAAGACCTGTATACTGTGTGAGCCTATGGAATCTCACGGCTTTATGGCTGACAAGGGCGAGAAGCTTGTTGTAATGGCTGTAGTAACGCCTGTTGACTAAATCTCCTTATATAGTATTGCAAATCTTAGAGTTTAAGGTGTAAAATCTTGAATCCTTTACACGCTTGCATAAGGAATAAAACTATTATAGGGAGGGAAGATAAGTGGGTACACCGGTAGTCGATATGGAACTCTGCATTGGATGCGGGTCATGTGCTGAGTTATGTCCCGAGGTCTTCGAGATGAGGGATGACAAGGCATGGGTCGTAGGTCCGGACAAATGCAACACCTGTGATTGTGAGGCAGCTTCAGATACTTGCCCTGTCGAAGCGATAAGCTTCGAATAATTTTCAAAAAAAGGGGGATGTGTTAGAGCATCCCCCTTTCATTCCAAAAGCTCATTAAAATCATTCAGGGTGCCGTCCATATCGAGGAGGACGTGATTTATTTCGTGTCCCCATAGGAGAGTTTTATCGAATTGATGGCTTTTGGAATGCGCTTTTCCTGTCATATTATTTCCCTCTTTGTCTGTGCCTTATGCTGAGGTGCTGCTCAGAATATCCAGAGCCTTCCTGTGGAGTCCGGCATTGCCTGAAGCCAGAATCGGTGTGCTTTTTTCAAGCCCGATCTTTATTCCTTCAAGGCTATTGCCTGATAAGTCTGTTATGATACCGCCTGCCTCTTTGACAAGCAGCCATCCTGCACCGAAATCAAAGCTGCGCGAGGGGGCAGGGGTAATAAAGACGCTTATAGAACCGTATGCGAGATATGAAAGGTCGAGTGCTGTTGCCCCAAGACATCTGGTCCTTCGTGACGCTGAGAGCAGCGGGAGTATTGCCGGGATATCCCTGCCGGGGTTCTGTGCCTCGTATGCCAGGATAAATAGTTCATCACCCTTCTGTGCGGATATCGGTTCATTATTGAGAAATGCGCCCCTGCCTCTTTCAGCGAGGAACTCATCTCCGTTTATCAGGTTTATGACATAGCCTGTCTCGATGCTTCCTATCGTGTCTCCGCCGGCTATCGCAATAGAAGTGCAGTAGAAGGGAAGCCCTGAAATGGCATTTTTGCTCCCGTCAATTGGATCGATAAGGACTTTTTTGCCGCCGCCGTTTAGTTCTCTTATGCCATATTCCTCTGATACTACTGTGAAAGGCAGGCCTGACGATTCAAACCCGGAAATCACTATATCCTCTGCTATCCTGTCAACAGGGAAGGTCTTGTCGCCTGCAGCTCCCACCCCAAGCGGCTTCTGGGCTTTTGGGATGATGCGTGCTGCTGAAAGTTCCGATAAGAGGGCTTCCCTTATATCCCTGAGGATTTTTAGATGCATAAAAGTTAAAATACAGGCAGGCGCCCTGATTG
The DNA here is from genome assembly GCA_919901585.1 of Thermodesulfovibrionales bacterium. Lineage (GTDB taxonomy): Bacteria > Nitrospirota > Thermodesulfovibrionia > Thermodesulfovibrionales > UBA9159 > CAKKPH01. Next base: position 5,339 of record CAKKPH010000107.1, read on the forward strand.
CAGGGTCTGGCTTATATAGTCAAGGAAAATGTCTGAGAACTCAGGATCGAACTGTGTCCCTTTGTTTTTTTCGACTTCACTTACAGCAAATTCAACGCTCGTGGAATCCTTGTATGATAGCTTGCTTGCCATTGTGTCAAATGCCTCAGCTATGAAGATTATCCTTGATTCAGCAGGGATTTCATCGCCTTTCAGCCCCTTCGGGTAGCCCATGCCGTCATACCTCTCGTGGTGATGGAGTATAAACGGCGCTATATCCCTGTAGAAACTGATAGGTGAAAGCATCTCATAGCCTGTCGTCGGATGCAGCATAAACAGTTCTTTGTCATTGCTCTCGGTCGGAAATATCTTTAAAAAGCCTATGTCGTGTAGGAGGCTCGCAAAATAGAGCCTCCTCTGCCTTTTCTCTGAAAAACCTGCTGCCTTGGCGATGATGTTAGCATATTTTGCCACCCTTTTTGAATGGCCGTATTTCTGGGGTATAAAGCGGTCTATTGTGTCGAGCAGTATGTCTGTGAGGTGTATCTCATAGTTCCTCTGGTCATCATGGAACCTTGCCATCTCGAGGGATATGGCAGCATGGTTTGCGAGATAGCCCGCGATCTCGATGTCCCTTTCGCTGTAGGAATCGCTTTTTCTATTCGCAAGCCCGATAACTCCTATCACTGATGACTTTGTCCTGAGAGGCAGATAGAGCATAGCCCCTGTCCGGCTGCCGGTAATGTCATCCGCAGCAAGGTCAAACCTATCATCCTTGCCGACATCCCCTGTTATAAGGGGTTCTCCATTACTGAACACCCATCCGCACAGGCCCCTGTCATTTGGGATAACCGAGCCCAGGAAATCCTGAGACCTGCTGCCTTTTACGATCTTAAATACAAGGTTGTCATCGTCGGCAAGAAGTATTGAGCCTGCATCTGACCTTGTGATATTGATTGAGCTGATCATTATCTTATCGAGCAATATGTCGTCATAAATCTCCTGCCTTATGTCCTCAGTGATCTTAAAGACATAGTTCAGCCTGTTGCTGTAGTCTTCTATGATCTGTACAACCTGTCCTGTCAGCAACCTCGAGATATAAAGGCCGATGAAGGAAATGAAGACTGCGATTACGACAATAACAGCCATGAAACTGTCGGGTATAAAACCAAGCACAGAGCCGAGCGGTTCATAAACGTAACGCATTATGACAAAGATGAAGGAGACTATCACAAAAGAGATGAGCAGGTTGAGGAGCCTGACCCTGTTCCTTATTTCCTCGGATGGTCTCTTTGCGTTCAACTGATTCATGTCGATTCAATTTACATCAACAAATGCAAAATGTCAATTTTAGGACAGTATCCTTTAATATTCCCTTGACGATATAGCATAATAATGTTAAAAATATATGTTATGAAAATAATATCGTTCTCTCTGCGGCATATCTCTAACCTGCCGGGTCTGCTGACAAAGACTACGGGCTGCTTATGCCTTGTCCT
>CAKKPH010000108.1 GCA_919901585.1 Thermodesulfovibrionales bacterium
TTACAGTGCGGCTTCGTCCTCTCAAATTTCGCCTTTGCCATTTCGCCTCCTTACTATTCAAAGCTGTCAGTTTTCAATTTTTAGTCAGACAACTAATACCCAGCCGCTGACAACCATCCACTGCCGTTCATGGAGCCCATGACCGGAATTGAACCGGTGACCTCATCCTTACCAAGGATGTGCTCTGCCGACTGAGCTACATGGGCGCCTTTAAATTTGAGATTTGAAATCTCAAACCTCAAACTGGAGCGGGAAACGGGATTCGAACCCGCGACCCTCAGCTTGGAAGGCTGACGCTCTACCACTGAGCTACTCCCGCACTCCTCATAAATTTGAAATCTCAAATTTGAAATCTCAAATTATAATTTTGCAAAGCAAAATTATATGGTGGAGAGGGGAGGATTCGAACCTCCGAAGGCTGCGCCGGCAGATTTACAGTCTGCTCCCTTTGGCCGCTCGGGAACCTCTCCTCAAAAATAGTTCGGAGTTTTCAGTTCGTAGTTCGAGGCAAACTAACTTCTCTCAGGACCCGCAACTTTAAACTCAAAACTGTTTTCAAATGGAGCCACCGAAGGGAATCGAACCCCCGACCCTCTGATTACAAATCAGATGCTCTGCCTGCTGAGCTACGGTGGCTTTAAAAGGCAATAGTTCACCCTGCCTTTTTTAATCAAGTAGTTAATTTAAACATTAATTATATATTGGTCAAGCCGTATTTTTCAAGGAAAATATTCAATATCTGAAAAAACTCGATATTCCTCTGTCTTACCTATGCAATCTCTGCCTCAGGACTTCATAAAACAATACGCCTGCAGCAACTGATGCATTAAGTGAGTTGATCTTACCCCTCATCGGGAGGCTGACAGCAAGGTCACAGTTTTCCCTGACCGTCTTTCTAACCCCCTTGCCCTCTGAGCCTATAACAAAGGCAAGAGGTACTGTAAGGTCTGTGTCCCATATAGTCCTGTCGACGACAGCCTCTGCGCATATGACAGTTATGCCGTTATCCCTCATTTTGCGTATTGCATGCTTGATATTCGGGACTACCGTGAGAGGCACGTATTCTGCAGCACCTGCAGATGACTTTGAGACCTCAGGTCCTATTCCAGCAGACCTGTAATGTTGTAGTACTACTCCATGAGCCCCTGCTGCATCGGCTGAACGAAGTATCGCACCAAGGTTCCTCGGGTCCTCTATACAGTCGAGTATAACAAAGAAGGGGGGCTCATTAATCCCGTGAGGTATTGCAAGCATATCATCCAGGTCCAGATAATCCCTTTTGATGACTTTTGCCGCAACGCCCTGATGTCCCTTCGAGAAGACAGAATCAAAAAATCCCCTGTCTGCTATTTTTATAGGGATACCTTTAAGCTCAGACTCTTTTATTACGGGGGCTATGTTATCATGCCTGCCCGGAAGCACGTACAGCGCCTTTATACCCCTGCCTGCCCTTAATGCCTCAAGCACCGGCCTTATGCCATAAACCCACTCTGTATCTTCTTTTTTTCTATATGCGCCCATATTGCTCCGAAAGTCATAATTTGTTCATAGGTTATAGTATATAATAAATACATTGCTGATTTTTGCGCCGCTATTTTCCTATTTACATCACAACTCAATGAAGGCTATACTAACACCCTGTAGTTTCCGGCTACAGTATCAGAGGGATACGGGTGTTATCCTGTTTAAAACATTAGAGTCTATCCCTTCATCCATTATTAGGAGGAACCGATGAGAAAGGTGCTTTTGGTTTTTTTTTCTAACCTTGTTCTCGTGTCTTTGCTGCTGACCTGTATTAGCCATAAGCATTCCTTCGCGCAGGAGCTTCCCATCGTAAACTCCATTGAAGTTAAGGGCGTAAAGAGGATTGAGGAAGGCGCTGTAAAATCAAAAATCACCCAGAAGACAGGAGAGCAGCTCTCGAGCGAAAAGACCGGAGAAGACATAAAGAATATCTTCAAGATGGGGTACTTCGATGATGTAAGGGTAGAGTTGGAGCCGTTTGAAGGAGGCTTAAGGCTCATCTATGTCGTCAGGGAAAAACCTACCGTCATTAAGGTCGAGTTTCAGGGCAACAAAGAAGTAAAAGACGATAAACTCAGAGAAAAGGCCACAATAACAATCGGCTCAATCGCCGACACAACGCTTATTCAGGACAACGCCGGCAAGATAAGGCTCTATTATGAGGAAGAGGGTTACTGGCTTGCAGAGATCGTGCCTGTTGTCAACAGGATAAGCGAGTCGGAGGTTTCACTCACCTTTCAGATTAACGAGGGAGAGAAAGTAAAGATAAAAAAGATAAGCATTGAAGGCAACAAGGAGATATCTGAAAAGAGCATTAAAAAAGCGATGAAGACCTCTGAATGGTCCATACTGTCCCTTATCACCTCATCAGGCTATTACAAAAAAGATACCATGAGCACTGACCTGGAGGCAATAAAAGACCTCTATTTCAACAACGGTTTTATCAAGGTCGCTGTCGCAGACCCGGTTATCAAGCTGACAGATGATAAAAAGGGGATAATCATAACAATTCAGGTGTCAGAGGGTGACCAGTTCAGAGTCTCTTCCATTAATATCACAGACAACAAATCGTTTACAGACGCAGACATCAGAAAGAAGATAACCATGCTGACAGGCAGTATATTCAGCAAAGAGGTCCTGAAAAAAGATATCACTTCGATCACTGACCTGTATACGCAGAACGGTTATGCCCTTGCGAATATATACCCGGATATAGCCTCTGATGATGCAACCAAACAGGTAAAGATTACCTACAAGGTCGAAGAAGGCGATAAATACAGTATCGGCAGGGTTGAGGTTTCGGGCAATATCAAGACAAGGGACAAGGTCATCAGGCGTGAATTCAGGCTCGATGAAGGCGACGTCTTTGACAGCGCAAAGCTGAAGAGGAGCTATGAGCGCATAAACAACCTGAACTTTTTTGAGTCTGTCGAGATATCACCCAAGCCGAGAGTTGCAGAGAAACTGCTCGACATTGATATTAAAGTCAAGGAAAGGGCTACAGGCACCCTTAGTATCGGCGGCGGCTACAGCTCTGTGGACAAATTTATAGCGCTTCTGGATGTCACTCAGGGCAACCTCTTCGGGAAGGGACAGTACGTAAAATTTAAGGGCCATCTCGGCAGCAGAACCACCTACTATGAGATATCCTACAGGGACCCATGGTTCATGGATAAACCCGTATCTTTTACAGCAGACATCTATAAGACAGACCATGAATATGTCGGATACAAGAGGAAGGCGACAGGACTTGGGTTCGGTTTCGGAAAGAATTTCGGCGAGTACTGGGGCGGCAATATCTTTTACAAGCTCGAAAAGGCAACTATTTATGATGTAAGCGATACTGCCTCTGACATGATAAAAGAGCAGCTGGGCACAAAGGTAACCAGCAGCATCACACCTTCGATAACAAGGGACACGCGTGACAACTATCTCGACCCCACAAGGGGCTCAAGGAATTCTGTGTACGTGACATTTGCCGGAATTGGAGGCTCGAACGCATTTATAAAGGGAGTCGCTGATTCTGCCTGGTTCTTCCCTCTCGGCAGCTCAACCATCTCGTTCAGGGGCAGGATCGGATATGCGACAGGCATCTTCGGAAAAGAGCTGCCGCTTTACGAGAGGTTCTATGTAGGCGGCATACAGACTATCAGAGGCCTTGGTTTCGGCGAGGCCGGGCCGAGGGATGAAAACGGGACGGTTATCGGCGGTACGACTGAACTCATATTGAACACTGAATTCATATTCCCTCTTGTCAGGGAGCTGAAGCTCAAGGGTGTCGTATTTTTCGATGCAGGCAATTCTTACGGCCTGGACGAGTCTATAGGAAAACTCAGATATACTACAGGGACCGGCTTCAGGTGGATATCACCTCTCGGGCCGATCAGGGTAGAATGGGGTTACAACATCAAGAAGAGGCCTGATGAAAGCAGCAGCAAGGTTGAATTTACCTTTGGAAGCTTTTTCTGATATATAATTATCAGTCAACTGCAAAATTCAATTTTATAATCAAGGAGGAGATGATGAAGCGTAAGGCATTAATAATTTTTTATTCCCTGCTGATCTGCTTTTCGATGGTCATGGCTGCCGGGACAGGGATCAGTCTTGCAGCAGACAATCTGAAGATAGGCTATGTCGACATCAGGGCTGCACTGAATGAATCGGATGCAGGCAAGAAGGCAAAAACAGAGCTCGAATCAGCGATAAAGACCAAACAGATTACGATAGACGAGAAAAGCAAGGCCATAGAAAAACTCAAAAGCGATTTCGAAAAGCAGGCCTCTGTCCTTTCTGCAGATGCAAGGAAGGCAAAAGAAGACGAGATAGAAAGGCTTATGAGGGACTATCAGAGACTCATACAGGATTCGCAGACCGAAATGAAGAAAAGGGAGGCTGACCTGACAAGCACCATTCTAAAGGAGCTGCGTGAAATAATCAGCAAGATCGGAAAAGAGGAAAACTACACAATGATCATGGAGAACTTCGAAGGCATAATACTCTACTCAAAGAAAGAGCTCGATATAACGGACAGGGTAATTCAGAAACACAATGAACTAAGGGCAAAGACCAAAAAACAGTAAGCAATAATCCGATGAAACTAAGCGAGCTTGCATCACTGGTCAGCGGCCGGATAGCCGGTAACCCTGATACAGAAGTTAAGGGTATCTCGGGAATATACGAGGCTGAGGAAGGTGAGGCCACGTTCCTCTCCGACAAGAGGCTTATAAATGAATGCGCAAAGAGCAAGGCCTCATGCGTATTGGTAAGAGACCATATCAAGGAGATCGATAAGCCTCAGGTTATAGTTAATAATCCCCATTACGCCTTTGCCCAACTGCTCGAACACTTCTATATAAAACCACCGGATTATACAGGCATCAGCCCCATGGCCTTTGTCTCTGACAAGGCAAAAATCAGTGCTGATGTCTCAGTCGGTCACTTCTCTCATATCTCAGATAAGGCTGAAATAGGCAAGGGCACCTTCATCCATCCCGGTGTATTTGTAGGAGAGAGTTCGACCATAGGCTCAGGATGCCTTATATACCCCCATGTAGTCATAAGAGAAGGGGTGACCATCGGCAACAGGGTGATCATACATTCAGGCGTTGTGATAGGCTCAGACGGCTTCGGTTATGTCTTCGAACATGGACGTCATAACAAGATCCCTCAGGTCGGTGGAGTAATAATCGGCGACGACGTCGAGATTGGCGCCAACGTCACAATCGACAGGGCTACAACAGGCAATACAATAATAGGCAGCGGGACAAAAATAGACAACCTCGTTCAGATAGGCCACAATGTAAAAGTAGGTACAAACTGCATAATAGTTGCTCAGGTGGGCGTAGGCGGGAGCACAGAGATAGGCAATTATGTTGTCATAGGCGGGCAGACAGGGGTCTCTGACCATGCGAAGATTGATGACGGCTGCATGATTGGGGCAAAGTCCGGAGTTTTGGGGCACCTCACAAAGGGCGTATATTCAGGCTCTCCTGTAATACCTCACAGGGACTGGCTAAGGGCAACATCGGTTTTCGTAAAGCTTCCCGAGCTTGCCAAAAGATTGAAAGATCTTGAGGAAAAAATAAATAAATTTGAGGGAGGAGACAAGGATGATAGAAATTAATGAAATACAGTCCATTCTGCCTCACCGTTATCCCTTTCTTATGGTCGACAGGATAATAGATATAGAACCGGGCTCAAAGATAACTGGCTTAAAAAATGTCACTATCAATGAGCCCTTTTTTGAAGGTCACTTCCCGGGCAATCCGATTGTGCCTGGTGTCCTGCTCGTAGAGGCAATGGCTCAGATAGCAGGGATATTGGCCTTCCGCTCAGGCGCAAAGGGTGACGGCGTCTATTTCATGAGCATAGAGGCGGCAAAATTCAGGAAACCGGTCGTGCCAGGCGATCAGATCAGGTTTGAGATAACAAAGCTCCGGGAACGCGGAAATGTCTCGCGATTCTCCGGCATTGCCACAGTTGACGGAAAACTTGTTGCTGAGGCTGAATTCACTGCCATGATAGTAAATACTCAGAAAAATGCAGATACCGGGGGTCCTGCCAAGGGCCCTGACAATAAGGAGTCATAGATGCCGGCAGAGATTCATAAGACAGCTATCATAGACAAAACAGCAGAGATCGACAAAGATGTATCGATAGGACCCTACTGCATCATTAAAGAAAGGGTAAGGATCAGGAAAGGCACCCGGCTCATATCAAATGTAATAATCGAAGGCAATACTGATGTAGGCGAGGGCTGCACCATATATCCTTTTACGAGCATAGGCTTCCCTCCTCAGGACCTGAAATACAGGGACGAGGAGACAGGCGTCATCATCGGTGAGAGGAATATAATCAGGGAATACGCTACGATCCACAGGGCATCTGTCGGAGGCGATGGGAATACCACCATAGGCAGCAATAACTTCCTGATGGCATACGTCCATATAGCACATGACTGCAAGCTCGGCAGCAGCATTATAATGGCCAATGCCGCAACGCTCGGAGGCCATGTCTCTGTGGAAGACTATGTTGTCATAGGAGGGCTTGCAGCAGTGCACCAGTACTCGAGGGTTGGGGCTTACGCAATGGTTGGAGGGTTCAGCGGCATTTCTCAGGATGTCCCGCCCTACACTGTCGCATCAGGAGCAAGGGCAAAGCTTTTCGGCCTTAATACAATAGGCCTGAAGAGGCACGGCTTCAGTGACGATACCCTCAACAACCTGAAAAAGGCCTACAAGATAATCTTCAGGGACAAGAACACATTAAAAGACGCTATTGCAAAAGTCCGGTCTGAACTCCCTGCTACAAAAGAGATTAAACACCTGATAAAGTTCATAGAGGAGAACAAGCGGGGCATCTGCAGGTAGTCTTGCAGCAATAAGCCTTCAGCCCTCAGGTTGAGAATCATCAGCAGCTCTCCGGGTACTGACGGATGACAGTTAAATTGTAACTTATGAAAAAACTGGGTTTGATTGCAGGGATGGGTGAACTGCCAAAGGCTATCGCCATTGAAGCAAGGCAGAAGGGCTTTCATGTCACGGCGGTCGCACTCGAGCCACTGGCAGACAGCTCGCTCTCCTCATACGTCGATGATATAAGATGGATTAATGTCGGCAAACTCGGCGAGATCATTGATTCCCTTAAGCATTCGGCTGTAAGTGATGTTGTTATGGCAGGAAAGGTGCCAAAATCCCTCCTTTACAAAAGCAGGATAACGCCAGACCTGAGGGCAATAAAACTCCTCTTGACACTTAAAGACAGGAGCGATGACTCTATCATGCTCGCTATCATGAGAGAGATGGAGAAGGACGGGATCAAACTCCTCAATACGACTGACTTCTGTTCAGACATGCTTATGAACAGTGGCGTCCTGACTAAAAAAGGCCCTACAGAGGAAGAATGGGATGATATAAGGTTCGGATGGAGGGTTGCAAAGGAGATAGGCAGGCTTGATATCGGACAGACTGTTGTTGTAAAAAATCAGGCTGTCATGGCAGTAGAGGCTATAGAAGGCACTGACGAGGCTATAAAAAGGGGCGGCTATTATGCCAACGAAGGTGCAGTCGTCGTAAAAGTAAGCAAGCCGCAGCAGGACATGAGATTCGACGTGCCTGTCGTGGGTATTGACACACTCAGGGCGATGATGGAGGTGAAGGCAAGGGTGCTCGCAATAGAGACAGGGAAGAGCATACTGCTCCAGAAGGAACACTTTATCAGGGATGCCGAAGATGCAGGGATATCTGTTGTTGGCTACAGGGATGATATTGATCAGGTCTGTCCAAAATAAAGACAACAGGAAGGGCTGAAGACCTCATAAACATAATAAGATCGACAGTATATTA
>CAKKPH010000109.1 GCA_919901585.1 Thermodesulfovibrionales bacterium
CGACAAGAGAACGATGCACGGCCCGAAGATAGAGGAACTCGAAATACTCCTTCGGGAGATAGTCATCGAAGGAGGAGAGAAGGTCGTTATCTTCAGCCAGTGGCTCAGGATGACCGAGCTTGTCGAGCAGATACTGAAAAGGAACGAGATCAAGTACGTCCATCTGAACGGCAGCATCCCTTCCCGAAATCGCAAAAACCTGATGTCTAAATTCAAGGAAGACCCGAAATGCATGGTTTTCCTATCCACCGATGCGGGCGGCGTCGGACTGAATCTTCAGAGCGGCTCGGTCGTCATCAATATGGACATGCCGTGGAACCCTGCCGTACTTGAGCAGCGCATAGGCCGCGTTCACCGCCTCGGCCAACGCAAGACGGTGCGGGTAATCAACTTTGTGACAGCCGGTTCGATCGAGGAGAGGATACTCAGTCTTCTAAAATTCAAGAAGTCCCTGTTTGCAGGGGCGCTCGACAGCGACGGTGAGAATGTGGTGATGATAGGCGAGTCCCAGTTTAAGAGGTTTATTAAGTCTGTCGAAGCGGTGACGGAAAATCTCGAGAGGGCGGACCCCGAGAAGGAGAAGCTGAAGGAAGCGGAAGAGAAGGAAGACAGTAAAGCCGCAAACATCATGGACGCTGTTGGAGTGCTGGCGGGCAAGGTAGAAATTGCCGGGGAAAGTGAGAGGAAAAATATCGAGTCTCTGAATAAGCTCCTCATGAGCGGGGCCCGATTCCTGACGGACCTGAGCAAGGCTATATCCCAACCTGCCCAGACTGCCGCCCCGGCGCTTGATAGCCATTTCGCTGCCATGATCGGCAAAGATGATAAAACCGGCAAGTCCTATCTGAAGATACCCCTTCCCGAAACGGAGGTTCTAAAGAATATCTTTTCAACCTTTGGGGAATTACTTGCAAATACGCTGCGGAAAAGCTGCGAAAAATGAAAAGGGTGATTTTACAAAGGTGTTGCGCCGCATGCCCTGCGGGAGATTGAGAAACTTGTTTATGAACATCAGGCATTGTTGAAGGAGAAGTATCATGAGCGTCACAATAATTGAGAAAGAGATTTCCGTTGAACCTGCCGCAATAAAGGCATGGGCAGAGGGCAGAAGAGTATTTGTCGAGCTTACGGATGGCCGCATCGTCAGCTTTCCGGCCGATAGGTTCAGACTGCTGAAGGCTGCGTCTGACGAGCAGCTAAAAAAGGTAGAGTTGCGGCTGAACGGGTACGCGCTGCGGTGGGAAGAG
>CAKKPH010000110.1 GCA_919901585.1 Thermodesulfovibrionales bacterium
CAGGAGAAATTACCTATATAGATGGCATAAAGGTGAGGGTGATTTCTTATGAAGCGCGCAGCCCTCAGTATACTCTGGCCTGACCTCCAGTACATGTTGGGCCACCTGTCGCGTATGAGTATCTTTCCGGCAGGCAAAAAATCGAGAGGCATCGAGAGCATGCCTATGTCTGCGAGTTTGCGCGGTATGCCGAGGTTCACACCGCTGTCAAATGCATTATACGGCCTGCCGATAACTACGACCGTTTTTTTGTCAATGGCCGCCAATATCTCTTCCCCTTTGTCCGAGATAGCTCTTGTGAAGTCATCTTGTGCCTTTTCTGCAGATGATATCGCCCTTAACAAAGAGTCCCTCTTGATCCCGAAAGGCCTGAATGCCTTTAAAAGCTCGTCTATAAGATAGTCCATGCCCCGCTTGAAATCTATTATCGGCGCAAGGACCTTAACTGAAGGGTGCGCAACCCTCGCAGCATAGGGGATGGTCTGCGTCAGAGGGCAGGTCGAGCCTGTCTCATACTCATCGCCTGTCTTGTTTACGCTTACAAAGCTCGGCATAAACAAAAGGTCTGTACCCTTATCGATAAGATACTTAATATGGCCGTGGGCCACCTTAACCGGAAAGCAGGTGTCGGCGAGCACGCTCTCAGCGCCGGTGTCGACTACCTCCCTGTTTGTCTTTGGCGATACCTTAACCTCAAAACCGAGTTCCCATAGAAGTGTTGACCAGAACGGCAGGTAGTCGTGGAAGAAGAAGATGTAGGGAAGGCCGATTTTAGATTTTAGATTTTGGATTTTGGATTTTTTCTTTAACTCCGAACTCCGAACTCCGAACTCCGAACTGTAATTAAGGTGCTCCTTCCAGAGCATCTCTTCCCTGAATTTGAAGAGGTCAGGGATTCCGGAGCCTCCCCTGTTCTTTTTAACGTCGTATTTCTCGCACCTCCCGCCATAGAATAAAAAGCCATCTTCACCTTCGATCTTGACCCTGTTTATCTCGCAAACATTGGAGCATGCCTTGCACTCGAAAGACGTGACCTGATAGGGGCGCTTCGAAAGCTCAAAACCCTTGAAGGTAGTTCGGAGTTCGGTGTTCGGAGTTCGGAGTTGACTGCTGACCGCTGATTGCTGACCGCCGACTGCTGACTGCTGGCTCTTCATGTGCCTCATAGCGATCAGTGCCATGCCGATGGCGCCTGTCACGTCGTGATTCGGCGGTACCTTGATCTCCCTGTTTAGATATTTTTCGAATGCAGCTACTACGGATTTGTTGAAGGCAACGCCGCCCTGAAAGAATATGTTCTCGCCTATACGCTTGCCTGCAACCACCTTGTTTATGTAGTTCTGGACTATCGAGTATGCGAGGCCGGCGAGGAGGTCATCCTTGTCTGCGCCTTTCTGGAGGTTTGCCATAAGGGAGTTTTCCATAAATACAGTACATCTCTCGCCGAGCCTGCAAGGGCTTTCGGCAGAGCATGCGCAGTCAGCGAACTCGTCCTTAATGGATATATCGAGCTTTTCAGCCTGCTCTTCAAGAAATGAGCCTGTGCCGGCAGCACAGGCCTTGTTCATCTCAAAATCTACTATAACCCCGCTGCGCATCGAAATGAATTTTGAGTCCTGCCCGCCTATCTCAAAGATGGTGTCGACTTCAGGGTCTATAAAGGCTGCTGCAGTCGCCTGAGCAGTAATCTCGTTCTTTACTATGTCGGCGCCGACATAGTCAGCAATCATATACCTGCCGGAACCGGTAGTGCCGACACCTAATATCTCGATATAATCTCCGATCTCTTCACCTATCTCCTGAAGTCCCTGCCTTACTGCATCAATAGGCCTGCCTGCGGTCATGAGATACCTCTTGGCCAGCAGATTGCCCCTTTCATCGATAACAGCGAGGTTGGTGCTTATTGAGCCGATATCGATGCCGAGATAAGCCCTTATACGTGAAGCGTGAAGCGTGAAGCGTGAGTGTTTTTGGTGGTTTTTATTTGCTAACTCGTAACTCGTAACTCGTAACTCATCACTGTCTTTAAGGTGTCTTTCGAAAAAGTCGTCGCCTTTCAGGACCAGCGGCTTGTGTCCTGCATCTGAGAAGCGGGATGATTCTATAAAGGCCTTTAAGGCATCGAGGTTGTGCATGCTTGCTGAGCCTTCGTCAAGGCCCTTCATTGCTGCGCCTATAGCGCCCATCAGTGCATATTCTTCCGGAACAAAAAACTCCCTGAAATCAAAGATTTCGTTGAATGCCCTGACCATCCCCTTATTTGCAGCAACGCCGCCATGAAAGGATACCGGCTCTCTTACGGGCCTGCCACGCACTATCGAACCCCTGAAGTTCCTTGCAACAGCAAAGCAGAGGCCTGCAACTATGTCTTCAACCGGTGTTGCTATCTGCTGCAAATGTATCATGTCTGATTTTGCAAAGACACTGCACCTGCCTGCAATGCGGGAGGGTCTGTCGGATTTCAGAGCGAGTTTGCTGAACTCCTCGATAGTGAGCCTGAGCCTCTCTGCCTGCTGATCGAGGAATGAGCCTGTGCCTGCTGCGCAGACAGAGTTCATCGAGAAATCGCTTATGCCGCCTTCATCGAGGAATATAAGCTTTGAGTCCTCACCGCCGAGTTCAAAGATCGTCCTTATCTGCGGGTAAAGCTTTTTTGTTGCGTATGCCTGTGCTACGAGCTCATTGGTGAAGCCTGCACCAAGGACAGAGGCTATAATCTTGCCTGCAGAGCCTGTGACGGATAGGGAGAAAAGTTCGGAGTTCGCAGTTCGGATCTCGGAGTTATTGCCGGTTACACGCTCGAGAAGTTCATAAGCAACACGCAAGGGATGGCCCTTGTGCCTTTGGTAGAACGTTTCAAGCCTGTTGCCGGAGTTATCGAGCACGGCAAGCTTTACGCTCACAGAGCCGGCATCAAGACCGATGAATACCATCGCACCTCACCATATTTGGATTTTTGATACTTACTTAAATTATATCAATTGCAATAGCTATTGCAAACTGTATTGACTTATAGTAAAATTATAACAATTAGCTGAAAAATAAAAACAAACATGTATTTGGAGTGCGGGCGCTGAGTAAATAACCATGAAAGGGGGTGAAAAGGGATGAAGATTATAAAGATCGTTCTGCTCTCGTTGGTCGCAGTAGGGCTTATCTTTTCCTTTGCCTTTGCTAGTAAGCATAAACCTGAAGAGAGAGGCAAGGCTCTCTTTAATGACGTAAAATTAGGCAACGGGACATCAGGAAAGTCTTGCAATTCATGCCATGCTGACGGTAAAGGCATGGAGAAGGCTGCGACAAAGAAGGAATTCAACATCATGGGCAAGTCCCAGAAGAGCCTTGAAGAGGCAGTCAATTTCTGTATAGAGAACGCGCTTAAGGGTAAGGCCATCGATGCGAAATCTGACGATATGAAGGATATAACAGCCTATATAAAGTCAAAAAAGAAAAAAGTAATAGAGGGCTGTTAAGAGAATAAGTTTTTATAAAAAGTTGGAGGGACTTTAGTCTCTCCAACTTTTTTTGTTAAAAGCCTTTACACTCAGGTGCCGGTCTTTAGCTCCTGTATCCTTGCAAGCAATATAAATAATTCTGTTATAATATACCTAAAAATGGATATTTTTGAAGCAGGAATAGATGGCTATTGACCACTGCAGGCTCCGGCTTTTCTACGGAGTGATGTCATTTATTTTAGGAGCTCTCTTTGTAAGCGCCCTGTCCATACCGCAGAAGGTTCTCCTCGGCGCATCCCTCACTGCGTTAAAGGGCTACATATTCCAGGTCCTTATAGGCGGTGTCTCAGGCATTGTTATCGGCATCTTTTTTGCCAGGCGCAATCTCTACGTAATGAACTTAAGGAAACTGCTGCTGATATCAAACGAGATTAACGCCACGACTGACCTGAAGACCCTGTACAGGAATATCGTTAATGCCTCAAAAGAGCTCTTAGACCTTGATTTCTCTACTCTCATGATTCTTTCGGATGACAAGAAACAGCTTGTAATTCAGGACACTGTCGGGTTCCCGGAATCCATGATAGGCACTTTCAGTCTTACTGAGGGGCAGGGGCTGTCGACATATGTCGTTAAGAACAGAAGGCCCGCAATAGTGGCTGACTTCAAGACAGAGATTCGTTTTGAGGTCCCGAAAGTGGTATTTGAAAAAAGCATCACCTCGGCTATATGCGTGCCTATGATGATCGAAGACGAGCTTTTCGGTATTCTTATAGGCCATACTCTCAGGAAGAGATTATTTTCTAAGGATGCTATTTCCCTGTACCATAACTTTGCCAATCAGGCGGCTGTTGCCGTCAGGCATTCGATTAACCTTGAAGCCGTTAATGAAAGCGAGAAGAAGTACCGGAGCCTTTTCGAGGATTCAAGGGATGCGATTTATATGACCTCAGTGTACGGGAAATTTTTAGATGTGAATCCTGCCACACTGGCTCTGTTCGGATATACCAGAGAAGAGATGATAGGCATGGAGGTGCTTAATATCTATTATGACCCGTCAGACAGGCAGAAGTTCCAGTTTGCAATAGCGGTCAATGGATATGTCAAGGACTATGAGGTCAGGTTCCTCAAAAAAGACGGGACAGTCATGGATTGCCTTCTTACCTCGACTATACAGTATGACAGGGAGGACAACATTACAGGCTATAAGGGTGTTATCCGTGATGATACTGAGAGGAGGCGGCATGAAAAAGAAATCATCCTGCTCCAGTCAATCACATTGGCGGTAAGCGAGACATATGATATCCGCTCTGCACTTGAGGTAACAATCCGCAAGGTATGTGAGGCAACCGGATGGGTACTGGGAGAGGCATGGATATTGTGCCCGGACCGCAGGCATCTCGAATGGAGCGCTGTCTGGTGCAAGGACTATGACAATGAAAAACTCGTAAGGTTTATAGAAGAGAGCAAAGGCTTTACTTTTGTTTCAGGTGAAGGGCTTCCGGGCAGGGTCTGGTCTTCAAAAAAATCTTTATGGCTTAGCGATGTAACAATAAATGGTAATTTTCCGCGTGCACCATACGCACTCGAGGCTGGCCTTAAGGCTGCTATAGGCGTGCCTATTATGGCAGGCGACAACGTAGTAGCCACGCTCAATTTTTTTGTCTGTGAAGTGCGTGATGAAGACGAGAGGCTGCTGGGGCTTATATCTTCTGTTGCCGACCAGCTCGGGTCTGTGCTCGAGAGGAAGATGGCCGAAGATGCGCTCAGGGGAAGCGAGGAGAGGTTCCGCCAGATGGCAGAGAATATAAGCGAGGTCTTCTGGGTCGCAAGCCCGGATATGGAGCGTTTTGAGTATATCAGCCCTGCTTATGAAGATATATATGGTAGTCCGTGCAATGAACTCTATGAACACCCTGACAAATGGCTCGAAACCGTATATCCCCCTGACAGTGACAGTGCGGTAAAGGCGTTTTCACCTTTAAGACTTAATTCCGGCAGTATAGATGTTGAATACAGGATAACGCGGCCTGACGGCTCGATTCGCTGGATACGCAGCAGGGGTTTTCCTGTGCGTGACCGGACGGGCAGTATTCACCGTATCGTCGGGATATCAGGGGATATTACAGAGCAAAAGAAACTCGAGGAACAACTGCGCCACGCTGTAAAGATGGAGGCTGTGGGTCAGCTTGCCGGAGGCATTGCACATGATTTTAATAATATCCTGACTGCGATAATCGGATATGCAAGTGTCATGGGTATGAGGCTTACGGCAGGCGACCCTTTAAAGGTATATATTGACCGGATACTCTCAGCCTCTGAGAGGGCAGCAGCCCTTACTCAGGGCCTTCTTGCATTCAGCAGGAAGCAGATTATAAGCCCCAAACAGATAGACCTGAACAACATAATAGGGATAGTTGAGAGGCTCCTCCAGAGGGTGATAGGCGAGGATATAGAGTTCAAGTCAGTCCTGACAGACAAGGAACTGGTAATTGTGGCTGATGTAGGCCAGATAGAGCAGGTGCTGATGAACCTCGCCACAAACGCCCGTGATGCAATGCCGGACGGAGGACAATTGACAGTAAAGACAGGGCTCATTGAACTCGACAGTGAGTTTATCAAGACTCATGGTTATGGCGGACAGGGGATGTATGCGCTCCTCTCGGTCTCTGATACAGGCGCCGGCATGGATGAGGCGACGAGGGAGAAGATATTTGAGCCGTTCTTCACGACTAAAGAGGTCGGCAAGGGCACTGGCCTCGGCATGTCGATAGTCTACGGTGTTGTAAAACAGCACAATGGTTTCATAAATGTTTACAGCGAGCCCGGCAAAGGCACAACCTTCAGGATATACCTGCCGCTTTACATCCCTGGTGCAGATCCAGACGTTGTTGGGTCAGCCATGAGCAGAGTGGCTGAAGAAGAATGCGAAAAACCTGTTCAGGGCGGCACAGAGACGGTCCTTATGGGAGAAGATGACCCTAATGTAAGGAGCGTTGTGAAAGAGGTCCTCGAGAGGTATGGATATAAAGTGATAGAGGCGGTTGATGGTGATGATGCTATCGCCAAATTCTTTGAGCATGAGCATATGGAGGATGTGAGGCTTCTCCTCCTCGATGTTGTAATGCCCAAAAAGAACGGCAAGGAGGTGTATGAAGAGATAAAAAAGTTTGTACCGTGCATAAAGGTGCTCTTTACAAGCGGCTATACTGCGAATGTGATACACAAAAAGGGAGTGCTCGATGAAGGCCTCATCTTCATATCAAAGCCAGTTGCTCCCAATGAACTCCTAAGAAAGGTGAGGGAGGTGCTGGACAGCTAAAAACTTGACAATATTTCTTGATATGTTAGTTTAGATATAAATAAAACAACAGACAAGGAGGGAATCATGCCTTACACACCAAAGGATTACTCAAGACTCACAGGTATCGAGGGGTTCAGCGAGACGCTGCTGAAAAACCATTTCACCCTATATCAGGGGTACGTAACAAACACTAACAAGGTGCTCGATATACTTGGGCAGATGCTGAAAGACGGGAAGACTGCTTCACCTGAATTCGCCGAGCTGAAGAGGAGGCTCGGGTGGGAATTTAACGGGATGAGACTCCATGAGTACTATTTTGAAAACCTTGGTGGAAAAAGCGGAATCAGCAAGGATGGAAGGCTTGCTAAAAAGATAGGCGAGGATTTCGGCAGTTATGAGGCATGGGAAAAGGACTTTAAGGCCACCGGAACAATGCGCGGCATCGGCTGGATAGTCTTATATCAGGATAACACAAACGGGAGGCTCATTAACTTCTGGGTAAACGAACACGATGTATCTAATCCGGCAGGCAGCAGCCCTATTCTGGTAATGGACGTATTCGAACACGCCTTCATGATAGATTACGGACTTAAAAGGGCGGACTACATAGAGGCATTTTTTAAGAATATAGACTGGGCAGCGGCAGAGGTACGGTTAAAATAATTTAAATATGGTTATTTACAATGTTTCTGATCTGGCCTCAGAGCATAAAGGCGAATATGTCCTCGGCCTTGAGGACCTGCATACTCATGCCTGTTACCTGATATACGGCTTTATGAAACCCGGGGAAAAGGGGAGGGTGCTTAAGCCCGGAAGTGGTCATGAGGAGATAGTCTGCCTTGTTCAGGGGAAGGTGCTGCTCTCAAACAGTTCCGGCAGGTTTGTTCTGGATCAGGGGCAGGCCTTCCACCTGAAAGGGGATGAGACATACATGATGGATAACGAAGCAGGGACTGATGCTGTTTATATGATCTCCGGCGGCCACAGCAAGGGACATGGACATTGAACGCATTTGCTGATTTAAAATGGATTATTCGATCAAGATAGGCGGTGAGGCCGGACAGGGCATCCAGACCGTTGGTGACACCCTATCAAAGGTCTTTTCGAGGGCAGGCTATCATCTGTTTTCAGATCAGGACTATGAATCCCGCATAAGGGGCGGACATAATTTTTATCAGATAAGGTTTTCCGACAGGCCTGTAACAGCATCGAGGGAAAGGGTTGATATTATCGTAGCCTTTGATAAAGCGAGCATTGATCTTCACGAAAAAGAGTTGTCGGAAAACGGCCTGATAATATACGACTCTGCCTCATTGCACCTTACCCTGACCACTGAACTCAAAACTCCAAACTATATGGACATTCCATTTGTAAAATTAGCAGACGAACACGGCGGGAATAAGATTATGTCGAACACCGTTGCTATCGGAGCTGTGCTCGGAATACTCGGGATGGAGCTCGATATTCTTATTGGAATAGTAAAAGAAACATTTAAAAAAAAGGGCGAAGATGTTATAAAAGGCAATATCAATGCTGCAATGGCAGGCCATGACTATGCTGCGAAGAACTGCATAAAATGTCCATTCTCATCCCCTCCGGTTTCAAAACCAAAGATGCTCATAGGCGGAACTGAGGCCATAGGCTTTGGAGCAATAGCATCAGGGTGTAAGTTCTATGCCGCATATCCGATGACTCCTTCAACAGGGATTATGAATTATATCGCCGATAAAGCGAAGAAATGCGGTATTGTCGTCGAGCAGGCAGAGGATGAGATATCTGCAATCAATATGGCATTGGGCGCTTCATTTGCAGGTGTCAGGGCCATGACAGGCACATCAGGAGGAGGTTTTGCCTTAATGGTTGAAGGGCTATCTCTTGCAGCCATGACAGAGACGCCTATAGTTATTGCCCTCGGCCAGAGGCCCGGGCCTGCTACAGGCCTTCCGACACGGACAGAGCAGGGAGACCTTCAGTTCGCTTTGTACACGGCCCACGGAGAATTCCCAAGGGTCATTTTTGCGCCGGGATCACCTGAGCAGGCTTTTTATCTCACAAACAAGGCCTTTGACATGGCTGAAAAATACCAGATACCGGTGATTATCCTGACGGACCAGTATCTCGCTGATTCACAATGGACTTATGACGGGTTTGATACGGGGAAAGTGAAA
Source organism: Thermodesulfovibrionales bacterium (assembly GCA_919901585.1). Classification (GTDB taxonomy): domain Bacteria; phylum Nitrospirota; class Thermodesulfovibrionia; order Thermodesulfovibrionales; family UBA9159; genus CAKKPH01. The sequence continues at coordinate 8,928 of CAKKPH010000110.1, forward strand.
TACCATGATTACAGGCTAAGGGGAAACGCTTTTAGAAATCTCGCTGAATATAAGAGACATGCCTTAACTGACAACGGCGTCTCGCCATTGGGAGTACCCGGTGATGCAGAGCACCTTGTAGTGACCGACAGCGATGAGCATGATGAAGAGGGGCATATAATCGAGGACGCTGAGATGAGGGTCAAGATGGTTCAAAAGAGGCTGTTCAAGAAGCTCCCCCTCATCAGGCAGGAAATAGAGCCGCCGATTTTGTATGGAGATCAGAAGCCTGATATCGTGCTTGCAGGCTGGGGCTCGACATATGGGGTGATGAAAGAGGCTGTGGATGAATTATCAAAGGATAAAAGAATTGCGATGCTCCACTTCAGCGAGATATGGCCATTCCCTGCTCCTGAAAAATCCGATTATCTCAATGTCCTCAACAATGCAAAGCTAACCATCTGTATCGAGCATAACGCAACTGGCCAGTTCGCGCGGCTGATGCGCGCTGATTCGGGCTATATGTTTGATCAGAGGATAAACAGATATGACGGGAGGCCATTTACGACCGACAGCCTCTTACGGGAGATAGATGCCTTCGTTGGAAGACTATAAGGGACAGACACCGGCATGGTGTCCAGGATGCGGCAATTTCAGCATCCTCAAGACCTTTAAGGATGCCGTTGTCGAACTCGGCATAGAGCCGCATCAGCTCACGATTGTCTCCGGCATAGGGCAGGCAGGCAAGTTCCCTCATTATATCAGATGCAATACCTTTAACGGCCTCCACGGCAGGACGCTCCCGGTTGCAACAGGCATAAGGCTTGCCAACCATGAGATGCTTGTGATCGCAGTAGCCGGAGACGGCGATTGCTATGGTGAGGGCGGAAACCATCTGATCCATGCTATCAGGCGGAATATCAACGTTAAGCTCTTTGTTCACGACAATCAGGTGTACGGGCTCACAAAAGGTCAGGCATCGCCTACAAGTCTTGAAGGCATGGTAACGAAAAATCAGCCATTCGGCGTGTTTTCTGAACAGCTAAATCCGATGGCACTTGCAGTAGCCCTTGACTGCAGTTTTGTGGCAAGAGGGTTTGCAGGGGATATGGAGCATTTAAGAGGTCTGATGGAAGAGGCTATAAACCATAAGGGCTTTACGCTCGTTGACATACTCCAGCCTTGTGTTACGTTCAATAAGATTAATACCTATGAATGGTACAGGCAGAGGGTTTACAGGATTGAAGCCGGATACAATCCTGAGGATAGGATAGAGGCGTTCAAAAAGGCGCTCGAGTGGGGGGAGAGAATACCGACAGGCGTAATATACAGGAACCAGCGCCACACGTATGAAGAGATGATACCAGCAATACAAAAAGAGCCGCTCGTCAGGAGGGCTGATCTTAATCCGGATATTCAGGAAATTATCCAGGAGTTTTATTGATTACGGGCTTTACAACGAATTTGATAATCCTATTCCAGATTACCGAATTTCCACGCCTAAATTACCCCCTTGCCATGCGCAGGCC
>CAKKPH010000111.1 GCA_919901585.1 Thermodesulfovibrionales bacterium
TATCCCTATGCTCCCTAAAGAGCTTTCCGAAGACATATGCAGCCTCAAGCCTGATGTCGAAAGGTTTGCCTTTACAGCCGAGATGGATTTCAGCAGGGACGGTGAAAGGGTCGGTGCGAGGTTTTATCCGAGTGTCATAAAAAGCAATGAGAGGATGACCTATACCTCTGTCAGGAAGATACTCGTTGATCAGGACAGAACTGAGCGTGAAAGATACGATTACCTGCTGCAAGACTTTGAGCTTATGAACGAACTCTGCGGTGTTTTGAGAGGGAAGAGGCTCAAGAGGGGGAGTCTTGATTTTGACCTGCCTGAGCCGGAGGTGCTCCTCGATATGCAGGGCAGGCCCGAGTCTATTATAAGCGCAGAGAGAAACCTTGCGCATATGATAATAGAGGAGTTCATGATCGCTGCGAATGAGGCTGTAGCCGGCTATCTTGAAACAGAAGGAATACCGAGCCTCTACCGGATACACGAAGAGCCGGACCCGATGAAGCTCGAAGATATAATGAAGGTTGCAAGACCCTTCCTCAGGCAGATGAGGAGGGCGCTTAAACCCTCTGACTTCTCTCAACTCCTTTCCGACATCAAGGGTACGCCTGGAGAGGAGATCATAAACTATATGGTATTGAGGAGTCTGAAGCAGGCAAGGTATTCTCCGGCAAATGTCGGCCATTTCGGCCTTGCATCTGAGAGTTACACCCATTTTACATCTCCCATAAGGAGGTATCCTGACCTTGTGGTTCACAGGATCCTCATGGAGGTGCTGACAAAAAGAGACCTGTCAGACGAAAGACTAAAAGAGCTCGAATCTCTCCTCCCTGATATCGCCTTTCACTCGTCAAGGATGGAGCGCATGGCTGATGAGGCTGAGAGGGAGGTAATAGGTGCGATGAGGGTCTGGTTTATGAAGGATAAGACAGGAGAGGAATATACCGGCAGGATTACAGGCGTCACACCCTATGGCCTCAGGGTCAGATTAAAGGATTTTTATGTAGACGGTTTTATCCATCTGTCTTATATGACAGATGATTTTTATCAGTATAATGAGAAGACGATATCGCTGACCGGAAGACATACAAGAAGATCCTTCAAGATAGGAGATGAACTGAAGGTCAGGGTCGACAAGGTTGATATGGAAGAGAGGGAGATAGTCTTCGGTATATGTCCGCAGGATTAAAAGATCTTCTCGATAGATTTTACAGGGAGTATAACTTCAGGGGAAGAATCCTCCATGATCCGATAGAATTTCCCTATCGCTATAAAGACCCGCGTGACATTGAGATCAGCGGCTTTATAGCCTCCTGTCTTGCATACGGCAGGGTTGTTTTATTCAAGCCGGTAATCGAAAAGCTTCTGTCTGTAATGGGCAATAGCCCGTATGCCTTTCTGGTGGATTTTGACCTAAAAAGAGATAGAAAATTTATTACATTTAAGTACCGGTTCAATGAAACCAGTGATATTGTCTGCCTGCTTTTTATTATCCACCAATTATTAATGAAATATGGTTCCCTTGAAAATACGTTTAAGAGACACTATAAGGCAGATGATCCGAATGCAGAGAACGGTATTGTCGGGCTTGCAGGTGAAATTAATTCGATCAATACAGCAAAGGTTTACGGAGAAAATTTACATCCGTCAGGCCTGACCCAATTCTTCCCGTCTCCAGTAAAGGGCAGCGCCTGCAAGAGGATGAACCTTTTTCTGAGATGGATGATTCGCGACAGGGATGTCGATTTTGGCATCTGGAAAGGCGTGCCAAAGAATAAGCTTGTTATACCGCTGGATACGCATATTGCAAGGATATCCAAATGCCTCGGCTTTACTAAGCGCGCAGGGGCAGACTGGAAAGCAGCGGTAGAGATAACAGAAGCGTTGAAAAAGTTTGATTCTGAAGACCCGCTGAAGTATGACTTTGCCCTCTGTCACCACGGTATCTCCGGTGTCTGCAGGCCCGGCGATAAGTCGGGCTGCGGAGGGTGCGCTTTTTATGAAGAAGCCTGATATATACGGGATAAAAAATTTGCCTTAGATACTATTTCTGGGGTATGCTTAATACATGAATATGCAGACCTTGATCCAACCGCTTATTCAAAGAAACGCTGCAAAGATTGTCTTTGTTGTCCTTGACGGCGTTGGCGGGCTTCCTGTGAACAACAGGACTGAGCTTGAGGCTGCAGAAAAGCCCAATCTCGATGCGCTTGCAAGAAAGTCCGCATGCGGGCTTCATCTGCCTGTTGCTTACGGCATAACTCCCGGCAGCGGGCCGGGACACCTCGGCATATTCGGATACGACCCTCTTGATTATCAAATAGGCAGGGGCATACTTGAGGCCCTCGGACTCGGGCTGGAGGTAAAGAAGACCGATGTTGCGGTGAGGTGCAATTATGCTACCATCAAAGACGGCATTATTACAGACAGGAGGGCAGGGCGGATACCGACAGAGCAGAGCGGGAAACTTACAGGGAAACTCCAGAAAGATATAAAGAACATAGACGGGGTTGAAATCATTTTTGCTGCCGGAATGGAGCACAGATTTGCCGTAAGATTGCGATTCCCTGATGCGCTCGAACCTGACGCTGCCATGATACCTGACACTGACCCACAGAAAGAAGGCAAGGCTCCACTGCCTCCGATACCGCTTTCAAAGAGCGCTGAAAAGGTCACTCCTGTCATAGCAAAATTGATTGAAGCGGCGCATAATCTGCTCAAGAATGAGGAAAAGGCCAATTTTATTCTAACGAGAGGCTTTTCAGGCCTGCCGCATATTCCGGCTTTTCAGGAGGCTTTTGGGTTGAAGGCACTTGCCATTGCGACCTATCCGATGTACAGAGGGCTTGCAAAGCTTGTGGGGATGGAGGCTCCAGCAATCGAAGGGAGTGTTGAGGACGAGATAGGGTTCTTAAGGCAGAGATACAATGACTATGACTTTTTCTTTTTGCATGTGAAAAAAATTGACTCTTACGGAGAAGACGGCAACTTCGAAGGCAAGGCAGCAAGGATAGAGGAATTCGATAAGCTCCTGCCTCAATTGCTCGAATTAAGGCCGGATGTACTTATAATAACCGGCGACCATTCAACCCCTTCGCTCATAAAAGGTCATAGCTGGCATCCTGTGCCGGTAATGATAAATTCTCCATATGTCCTCGGAGATACATGCTCCTCATTTACTGAGAGGGAGTGCCTGAAAGGCGAACTCGGTATCTTTCCCGCCGTCAATATCCTGCCCTTAGCCCTTGCGAATGCAGGCAGGTTAAAAAAGTTCGGAGCATGATAGATACGCATTGCCACCTTGATATGTATGATGAGGATAGGGAAGCGGTCATACAGCGTGCAAGAGATGCAGGCGCTGAGGCCCTCATCACCATCGGCTCGGACCCTCAGAGCAACATAAACAACCTTTCCATTGCTGAGGAGCATGACTTTGTTTATCTGTCTATAGGTATTCACCCTCATGATGCGAAGGACTTTACAGAGGATATATGCAACCATCTGAAGGCATGGGCAATAGGCAATAGGCAAGAGGCAAGGGGCATTGATGCAGAACTCCGAACTCCGGAGTCCGAACTTCGAACTAACAAGGTCGTCGCTATCGGCGAGACCGGCCTTGATTACCACTATGACCATTCGCCGCGTGATATACAGCAGGAGGTCTTTAGAAGACACCTCAGCCTTGCAAAAGAGACAGGACTCCCAGTCATAGTCCACAGCCGCGAGGCAAAAGACGATACGCTTAGGATCCTTGCAGAATCAGGAGTGAACAAGGGTGTTCTACACTGTTTTTCAGGAGATATAGATATGGCTGAGAAGGTGATGGGTATGGGTTTCCATATCTCAATAGCCGGGCCAGTCACATTCAAGAAGGCAAAGGGCCTTCAGGAGATAGCTGCGCTGATCCCTGATAACTATCTTTTGGTTGAGACAGATGCCCCCTTTCTCGCTCCTGAGCCGCTCAGGGGGAAAAAGAACGAACCGGCCCTTGTTGCTCATACCATAAAAAAGATAGCTGAACTTAGAGGCGTGAGGCCTGAAGACATAGACAGGATCACAACCCTTAATGCCAAAAGGCTGTTTAATATAGGCAGACTGCCTTCCAAGGGTGAGATTGCCTATAGGATAAGGGACAGCCTTTATCTGAATATTACGAACAGGTGCACAAGCAGATGCTCATTCTGCGTGAAATTTCATTCAGACTATGTTAAGGGGCATAACATGAGGCTCACTGACGAGCCGTCAGAAGACGAGCTTATAAATGCCATAGGAGACCCTTCAGTATATAAAGAGGTTGTCTTTTGCGGATATGGTGAGCCGCTCTTAAGGCTTGAGCTGGTAAAGAAGGTTGCAGGCTGGATAAAGGAGCATGGCGGTCATGTGAGGATTAATACAAACGGTCACGGGAATCTAATTCATAAGAGGAACATACTCCCTGAGCTTGAGGGGATTGTTGATATTTTATCGATAAGCCTTGATGCGCAGGATGAGGAGACCTACAACAGTATATGCTTGCCTGCATTCAAGGGCGCATACCAGGGAGTTATAGCCTTTCTAAGGGAAGCGAAGAAACATGTGCCTGATGTAACAGCCACGGTTGTCAGTATGGAAGGCGTTGATGTCGGGAAGTGCAGGGAGATTGCCGAGGACCTCGGAGTTCGGCTGAGGGTGAGAGACCTCGATGTGGTCGGTTAGCGCACTGATGAGATAAATTCTGCTGCCTTGTCTATCTCAACTTCTCCCTGAGAGCTGTCCGTGAGGTTTTTCCACTTGACCTTTCCTGAGGAGAGTTCGTCGTCTCCGATGATGAATGCATAATGCGAAGAGAGCCTGTCTGCCTTTCTCAATTGGCTTTTAAGGGAAGAGCCGTCAAGCCCGACCTCAACCCAAAGGCCTTTTGACCTCAGGTCTCCTGCTATAAGAAGCCCTTTGCTTACCGCATTATTGCCGATTGTAGCAATAAAGATATCCGGGCTCAGAGGTTTAAACTCCCTTGTCTCCTTAAGCAAAGCTGCGAGCCTTTCCATGCCGATTGCAAAACCGATTGCAGGGGTCACCGGGCCACCGAATTCATTGACAAGCCTGTCGTATCTGCCTCCGGCAGCCACTGCCTTCTGTGAGCCGAGGTGTTCGCTTGTCATTTCAAAAGTTGTGCTCGTGTAATAATCGAGCCCCCTTACGAGATTAGGGTTTAGAGTATATGAGATATTCATGAGCTGAAGCATTGCGAGAACGTTGTCAAAATGGCTTCTGCATCCATTACATATGAAGGCTGTCACCTGCGGTACCTCTTTTCTTAAATCGATGCACCTCTCTACCTTGCAGTCGAGTATCCTCAAGGGGTTATTGTCATACCTCCTCCTGCAGTCCGGGCAGAGGTCATTAAGCTTGTCATAGAAGTAAGCAAGAAGGGCTTTTTTGTATGAGGGCCTGCATTCTTCGCAGCCGATAGAATTGATCTCGAGGTTAAGGTTCCTGAGCCCGACTTTTCCGAGCAGCCTCATGAGCATCGAGAGCAGCTCTGCATCCATCTCCGGTGCAGCAATGCCGAAGGCCTCAACACCTATCTGATAGAACTGCCTGAACCGGCCTTTCTGCGGCCTCTCGTATCTGAACATAGGTCCGGAATAAAAGAACTTCTGAGGGGCCGGCAGGTTATAAAGATGGTTCTCAACATACGAACGGACAACAGAGGCTGTTCCTTCCGGTCTGAGCGTTATGCTCCTGCCTGCCCTGTCAGGGAAGGTGTACATCTCCTTCTCGACTATGTCTGTTGTCTCTCCGATGCTCCTTGTGAATATCCCGGTAGGCTCGATAACAGGTATCCTGATCTCGCTGTATCCGTAAACAGAGAATATCCCTCTTGCCTCTGACTCGATATGCTGCCATATCCGGATGTCAGGCAGCAGGATATCCTCAACACCTTTAAGCGCATTAAATTTCACCTTTCTCTTCCCCTTCTCTCTCCTTGTCAAAGTCGAGCATTCTCACGTGGCTCTCTATCAAACGCTTGACCTCCTCCTTGAAGTGCCTCCTGATGCCCTTCAGGTCCACGATATCCTCGTGTATCTTAACTACCTTCTCCTGCGCCCCATAGAGTATCTGCTCTGCCCTCAGCTCTGCCTCCTTGATGAGCAGCTCTGCCTCTTTCCTGGAATTGGTCTTGTAGTCCTCAACCATCTGCTGGGCAGTGATAAGTGTTTCCCTCAAGGTAGTCTCCATGTCCCTGTACTCCTTGATCTGGTTCTCTATGCGGTGCACCTGTTCTTTCAGTGAGGCGTTTTCACGGAGCAGGTCCTCCATCTCTTCTCTCACTATCTCAAGGAATGCATATACCTCTTCTACATCAAAACCCCTGAACTTTATCGGGAACTGCCGTTGCTGGATATCGAGCGGCGTGATCCTCATAACAATACACCTCCCTTCATTTTATAGGCAAGTTCTATCAGAGAACCTATAAGAAATCTCTGAATGAATATAATAGCAAGAATGACTATGATTGGTGAAATATCAACAGGACCGAGCCTGAACCCGATAATCCGTCTTATAGGCCTGAGGGCAGGTTCCGTGATAGCGTATAAAAACCTCACAACAGGATTGTAAGGGTCAGGATTCATCCAGCTTATGACAGCCGCAATTATGATGATCCATTTGTAGATATCCAGTATTATGTCGAGGATATTTGCTATTGCTATAATAAAATTGCCGAATATAAACATCAATCCCTCCTTCCGAGTTCCTCTGCCCTCATAACCGCTGCAGATATAGTCTCTCTTACTAAATCATTTAGTCCCTTTTCATCAAGCACCTTAAGGCCTGCTGCGGTTGTCCCGCCAGGTGAGGTCACCATCTCCCTGAGTTTCTGAGGAGGCATACCTGTTTCGAGAAGTCCGGCTGTCCCTATGAATGTCTGCACAGCAAGTTCAGAGGCATCTCCCCTGCTTAATCCTGCTGAGACCCCTGCCTCTGTCATGGCCTCAACAAAAAATGCAAGGAAGGCAGGGCCGCTGCCCGAAAGGGCAGTGACTGCATTCATCTGCTTTTCCGGCAGGGTTAGCACATTGCCGACAGACATGAACACTTCCCTTACAGTATATATATCTTTATCATCAAAACATTCGCACAGAGACATGACAGACATGCCCTTTTGTACGAGGGCAGGCGTATTAGGCATAACCCTGATCAGTTTCTTTGTCCTGAGCCTTGACTGGAGGTATGAAAGCGTTATGCCGGATGCGATGGATACCACAGTCTTTTCATCGGTGACTACGTCAGAAACCTCATCCAGTACCTCAGCGATAACCTGGGGCTTCACGGCAAGGATTACTATATCGCATGATGACGCGACTTCTTTATTTAAGTCAGTTGTCTTGACGCCGTAAGTCTGCTCAAGGTATTTCCTCCTGTTTTCGCTTGGCTCTGATACTAATATGCTGCTGACTGCTGACCGCTGACTGCTGACTATCCCCTTTAGCAACGCCTCTGCCATATTCCCGCCGCCTATGAACCCAATCATCCAGCCTCCACAAAGATTAGTTACTATATTCTAAATTAAATATAATTCTTTTTCTATTTATTTAATTCCCTTAAAAAAATATTTGACAATAAAAGCTGGACTGGATATGATTATGACAAGCAAAAAATTGTTAGGGTGTGACAAGACGAGTCTATGAGAATAAGAATACGTGGTTTACTGATAATTGTTAGCCTTGCGGCTGTTATTCTTTTGCCGTTTGCCGGATGGGCGGCTGTAATAGAGCTCCCTGAGACCGGACAGACCAAATGTTACAATTCAGGCGGGAATTTGATTTCGTGTAGCAGCACAGGGCAGGACGGCAATGTACTGGCCGGAGTGGCTTGGCCGGGCACGAGGTTTACGGTAAGCGGCGACTGTATAACCGACAACCTGACAGGGTTGATATGGACTAAAAGCGGGAATCAGCCGGGCAGGCTTATGAGCTGGCAGGAGTCTATTGATTACATAACAGGCATCATCAACACCGGTCTGTGCGGATATAAGGATTGGCGACTGCCTAACATAAATGAGATCGAAAGCATCGTGAATGCAGGGGTAACAAATCCTGCAGAGTGGCTTAACAAACAGGGTTTTATAGATGTCCAGTCTTCCGCTTACTGTTCTTCAACAACATATAGTCTTGACACTATCTATGCATGGTGTATAGATATGTGGAACGGAACAGTTAAAGCAGGCCTTAAAACAGAGATAAAATACATCTGGCCGGTCAGAGTCGGACAGTCAGGCATTCCCGATGCAAACTATCCTGCCAATATTTGGAAGACAGGCCAGACAACCAGCTATTACTCATCTGATGACGGAAAGCTCCAGAAAGGCGTTACATGGCCTGACCCAAGATTTACTGATAACGGCAACGGGACAGTCACTGATAACCTTACTGGGATGGCATGGCTTAAGGATACTAACTGTTTCAGCTCCATGACATGGCAGAACGCCCTGACTACTGTAGGCAATTTTAATTCTAACCCGCGGAATTTCAGTTGTTCAGGATATAACGCCAGCTTTAATGACTGGCACCTTCCAAACAGGAAAGAGCTTTTAAGCCTGATTGACCGTTCCAGCTCTAATCCTGCTTTTCCCTACTATCCTGTTCTGCCGGCTTATCGCCCTTTCCCGAATCTCAGTTCCTTTATATACTGGTCATCAACTTCGTATATGTATAATGCCGAGAATGCATCGGTTGTCTCTCTGCTTGATGGAGAGATAAGCTTTAACTCTAAGGTGACCTATAATTACGTCTGGCCTGTACGTTATGGGGCTGGATCAGGCAATAACTGCGCTGCAACCGTTTCTGTTGACTATTATCTGAATGTGCCTGTTATAAACTTCAACAATGTTTTTTTAAGGGCTACCTTTGTTTATACCCCGACTTCAGACGGTATTGTATGGTTTAAGCTGACCGGTTCCGGTGATGTGTCGGATTTGTCACCCTATAACAATTGCCAGGCCTCTACATTATCTGTTGCATATGTCTTGCATATACCTGAAATTGTTTTGAACAATATTTCTTATACTGCTGACTTGCAATATGTGCCAGGCTCCGGCAACGATATACTTTTTAAGGTCATTTCTGCAGCCATAAAATAGTTTTTCTGACGGCTTTCATCTTCTTTCTCCGAATATCGCTGAACCCACTCTGACCATTGTCGCCCCTTCCTTTATAGCTATTTCAAAGTCATTTGACATGCCCATTGAGAGTTCAGGGAGGTGAAAGCCTCTTTTTTCTGCTCTGTCTCTTAACTCCCGCAGTTTTGCAAAAAAGGGCTTTGACCTCCTGGGGTCTTCGAAATAGGGCGGCATGGTCATTATCCCTTCAAGTTTTAAATTCTTCAGATTTTTTATTATTATTTCGAGTAGCGGCATGGATTCATCTTCTGTAACCCCATGTTTTGTCACCTCATCGGATAGTTTGATCTGAACAAGAATTCTCTGAATCTTTCCAATCTTTTGCGCTTCGTTGTTGACTTCTTCTGCAAGCCCTACAGAGTCAATCGTATGAATAAGGTCAAACAGTTGGACCGCATATTTTGCCTTATTCTTCTGGAGATGTCCTATGAGATGCCACTCAGTCTTGAGATCTGAGATTTGAGATTTGAGATTTGAGATTTTTTTACGAGCTTCCTGCACCCTGTTTTCGCCGAATACCCTCAGCCCTGCATCAATCGCCTCTTTAATGCGTTCAATGCCTACTGTTTTTGAAACAGCAATGAGCCGGACTTCCTCAGGGCTGCGTCCGGCCTTCATCGCAGCGTGGGACATCCTCTTATACAGGTCGCTTATCCTTGATATAAGTGAAATATCATCCATGTCCTATGTTGCAAGCGCCTCCTGATACTCAGCCCAGAGTTTTTTGACCGGGGTACCGTTGTCTATAAACTCCCACGGGAGCATATCATGAAAGTCAAAGTTCCTGAAAAGATAAAAATCAGCCTTTATCCCTGATTCCCTGCAGGCCTTTTGCCAGTCATTGCCCGAACCCATGCCCTCAATTACATGCGAGACCCTTCTGTCTCCCCTTGAAAAAAGGCCCTGCATATATGCATATTTCTGGACGTCGTGAAATACCCTTACGCCCCCTAAGCGGGTCAGAGATTTCTTAATCATCTGAAGGCGATTCTTCACAATAGCGGTCTTCTCCATAGGGTGCCACTGAAAGGGGGTGAAGGGTTTCGGGATAAAGGTGCTGAGGGTGAGAACGAGGTTGCCTTTGTCCGAGGAGCTCCGTATTGTCTTTACGAGAGATATAAGCCCCTCGATATCCCTGTCTTCCTCTGTTGGAAGGCCGACCATGAAGTAGAGTCTCAGGTTCTCTATGCCCTCTCTGAGTATGAGTCTCGAGGTCTCAATGATGTCTTCATTAGTGATTTTTTTATCGATGGCCCTTCTCAGTCTCTCTGTACCTGCCTCAGGCGCTATAGATATGCTCTTATGTCCCTTGAGTGACCTCATGATCTCTGCGCTCTTCCTGCTCGCCCTAAGAGAGGTTATCGAAAAATCAACCCCATCGATGCAGAGGATATCAGTTATATAAGGATAATCCGTCAAAGAAGGCCCTATGAGGCCGACCCTGCTCGTGTTTGAGAGGGTCTCGTTTATATCCCGCTTAAGTATATCCGATGACTTTCTGCGCGGCGGATTGAATATATAGCCGGTTGCGCAGAACCTGCAGCTCCATGGGCATCCTCTCATAGCCTCGACCAGATACATATTAGAAAACTCTGTTTCATTGGTCATGATGGACGGCCTTAGTCTGTTCTCATCGAGGCTCTTAATGAAGCGTCTTTTTATTTTCTCAGGGGCGTTGTTCAGGCCGGCTCTGCCTGAGAGCTTATTGTCATCAAAATATTTTACGTCATAAAACTTCGGGATATAAAGGCCCTCGATCCCGACGGCTCTTTTGTAGAGATCTTCTCTGTTACATGAATTGTTATATGCATCAATGAACTCCCTGAGCATTTCTTCGGCTTCACCAATAAAACAGAAGTCAAAAAAATCAGCTAAAGGCTCGGGATTGAAGAACGCTACAACACCTCCCATTATGAGAAGCGGATGCATTCTGCTCCTTTGCCCTGATCTTAAAGGTATCCTCGAAAGTTCGAGTATCCTTAGTATATTCGGATAGTCATTCTCGAATGAGACAGAAAAGGCAATGATCTCGAACCTGCTTAAGGGTCTTTTTGATTCAAATGAGATGATCTCTGTGCCTGTCCTGATGTATTCTTCCATATCTTCTTCGTCAGGGAGAAAGGCCCTCTCGCATACGACATCAGGCCTCTCATTAAGGAGCGTATAAAGCCCCTGAAAACCTAGGCTCGACATGCCGATATGGTAAGTGTTGGGATATACGAGGCAGATATTTATCTTCCCGCCAGGGTCTTTAAAGATAGTCCCTTTTTCTTTAGTGAGAAGGTAGTCGATTCTCGTTAATATCTTTTTGCCGGCCATTTTGGATAGTATACACAATATAATGCATTAAGATTTTGTCTGTTGAATGTCATTCTTACGTATATTATAATGACTTATAGATATGAGTATAAGGAGTGAAGGCCATTTATGATAGAGCTTAATTTTACGAATATGATGGATTCTGCCCTCGGCGAGGGGGGCATATCAGACAGGCAGATTGAGGCCATCAGGGGCTGTATACCTGCGATTCACAGTAAGATCAAGGACAGGGCTGTGCCGGGGCTTTCCTTTATTGACCTTCTCTCTCAGGATACAGGCAATATAAAGGAGGCTGCGTCCTTCATCAGGGATAATTCCGACGATTTCCTGCTCCTCGGCATAGGCGGTTCAGCCCTCGGGCCGAGGGCAATACTCGATTCTCTCAGCCCCTTCCATAACCTGAAGAAAAGGCCGAGGGTCTTTATATGCGACAATGTCGATCCCATGACGCTGAAGAATATACTTTCATTGATTGACATTAAAAGGACGGCTGTTAATGTTATAACAAAGTCCGGCAGCACTGCTGAGACCGCATCCTCATTTATGGTGATATGGGAAGAACTTAGGAAGGCCTTCGGCAGCAGGGCCTCTGAGAGGGTCATTGCCACTACAGACCCTGAAAAAGGGAACCTCAGGATGATCGCAAATGAACTTGGGTTCAAGACCCTCGTAATACCCGCAGGTGTCGGGGGCAGGTACTCTGTTCTCAGCCCTGTCGGTCTATTAACGGCTGAGGTCATAGGCATTGATTCAATCGAGATTATCAAGGGAGCAAGGGATATACACGAGAAATGTTCTGTGAATGATATATGGGACAACCCTGCGTATCTTTTTGGGACACTCCTTTACCTCATGGACAGGAACGAGAAGCGCAATATTAATGTTATGGTTCCGTATGCTGATGGCCTTAAGGCATTTTCGGAGTGGTTCTGCCAGCTTTGGGCTGAGAGTCTCGGCAAGGACGGCAAGGGGATTACTCCTTATCCGTCGCTCGGCGCTGTTGATCAGCATTCTCAACTGCAGCTCTGGATGGAAGGGCCTCAGGACAAGGTTGTCGTCTTTATAAGGGTGCTCGATTACGGAGCTGATATTAAGATCCCGGCTGTATTCGGGGCTGTTGACGGTATCGGCTATCTCGGCAACCACATGCTTTCAGATCTGATTAAGGCAGAGGAGGAGTCAACAGAGCTTGCACTTGTAAAGAACAAAAGGCCTAATATGACGATAACAATACCTTTGATAGACGCCTATCATATGGGACAACTCTTCCATTTTTTTAATATCGCAACAGCCTTCACAGGGTTCATGTACGATATTGACCCTTTTAACCAGCCCGGAGTTGAAGAGGGCAAGAACTTTACATACGGCATGATGGGCAAAAAGGGTTTTGAGGCGAGGCGTCTTGAGGTCGAAAAAGAGAGGGAGAAAAAAGCCTGTTACAGAGTTTGAACTCCCAGGAGAGGATGTTGTGAGGCAACAAGGCCTCTCCGGGGGTTCTAATGCCTGTATGAATGCGATACCCGGAAAACAGGTATGCTGTTAATCCCTTACTTCTTGCCTTCCGGCTGTTTCTTTTCGTCTGCCTTTTTCTCTTCAGGCTTTTGTTCAGGCTTGGTGTCTTTCTGAACAGGCTTTTCTTCAGTTGAGCCCTTCTGGCTGCTCCCTTCTGTGGTGATCTTTGCTATTGCAGCCTTGTCTACCTCTACCTTGTATGAGCTTCTGAGGTTGTTGATATAGGAATCGAAGACCTCTTTCTGCTTTTCCCCTGTGAGTCTCTGGGTAAGCAGTTTCTTTATCTTATCGAACTCGACAGGCGTGCCTTCCTTCTTCTCGATGACCTTGATGATATGGTATCCGAACTGTGTCTTCACAGGCCCTGCGAGTTCTCCGGTTTTAGCGGAAAAGGCTGCGTTCTCAAACTCAGGGACCATCTGGCCTCTCGAGAAGAGTCCGAGGTCGCCGCCGTTCTTTGCTGAGCCCGGGTCTATTGACTTTGCCTTTGCAAGCTTTGCAAAATTACCGCCCTTCTTCAGTTCCTCAAAGACCTTCTTTGCCTCATCCTCTGTCTTGACAAGGATATGGCTTGCCCTTATCTGGCTGTTGGCAACGAATTCATCCTTATGTTTTTCATAATAGTTCTTTGCGTCTTCCTCGGTGACCTTTGCCTTTTCCTCTACCTCTTTTTCGAGCAAAGCGCTGATGATCGTGATCTTCTTGAAGTCCTCCACCTTTTTCTTGTAATCAGCATTGTTTTCGAGCCCCTTCTTCTTGGCTTCCTGATAGAGGATCTCTCTCTTTACAAGTTCGTCTACAAACTTTGCCGTACCCTCCGGCCCCTTAAATATACCCTGGATCTGCTCAGGCAGCGTCTTCAGCTCCCTGGTGATATCATCCTGCGTGATAGTCTCTGAGCCGACCTTTGCTATGACAATCCCGGACTTTGCTTCCTTCTGTTTGGCACAGCCAAACAGTACTAAAGAAGCCATAAGAAAAACCAGCAATACCGCTTTTTTCATTTGTTTCTCCATTCTGTTTATTTAAATTTAGAGCAAGCCTGCTTTTCCCATTATCACAGGCACCTTATCTTCCATCCCTATTGCCATAATATGAACACCGTCGCAGATCTTTTCTTCTTTAAGCTGTCTTATATGCCTTGCAGTGATGTCCATACCTGTTTCGAGAGCCTTTTCCTTACCTGCAGCCTTGAGTTCATCAATCAACGACTGCGGGACTCTGATTCCCGGAACGTTGTTGTTCAGGAAGTTCGCCATGCCTGCTGATTTCAGCACAACAAAACCTGCAAGAACCTTCACCGGAAACTTGCGCGCATGCCTCATGAACTCCTTGAATTTATCGATATCGTATATCGCCTGTGTCTGGAAGAACTTTGCGCCTGCCTTAACCTTCTTCCCAAATTTAATAAGCTGCGGCTCAATCGGGTTTGCCTCAGGGGTGACAACAGCACCCTGCAGGAAGTCGGTTGGACCCTTCATCTCGTTGCCCGACATATCCCTGCCGTTGTTCAGGCCGTCAACTGCCTTGAGCAACTGCACTGATTCTATATCATAAACAGGCTTTGCGCTCTTGTGGTCGCCTGCAGTGACATGGTCTCCGGTCATGCAGAGGACATTCTTTATCCCTAACACAGAGGCGCCGAGGAGGTCTGACTGAAGTGCAATCCTGTTCCTGTCGCGGCAGGTCATCTGGAGTATCGGCTCAAGGCCGTGCTCCATAGCTATCTTGCAGACAGCAAGAGAGCATATGCGCATTACAGCAGACTGGTTGTCCGTAACATTGACGGCGTCGAGCTTGCCTTTCAACAGCTCCATATGGTGGTGCATCTCTTTTATATCCGTCCCTTTCTGAGGGCCGACCTCTGCAGTAACGACAAACTTTCCTGAGTTTAATATGTCTCTGAAGCTCACTTCTTTTTCTCCTCCTTGGCATAGTGATTTCTCGGCTTCTGGGCCTTTGACCAGTCCTTTGCCTCGATTGTGGTCTCGCAAAGCTCCTGCAGCCTGTCAAGGCGCTTCATCCTCTCGTATATCTTAACCCATGCGCATTTAATATCAGGGCTTACTTCACAGTTGCCGTCATTGCATCCGCCGCATGGCCCGTTGAGGAGGCCTTTTGGGCAGGTGGTCACAGGGCATATGCCGCCTGTCATATCGATGATGCACTCGCCGCAGAGCGAGCACCTCTCGTCAAACATCTGGAACCTTGTCATATTACCGAGAAAGAGACTGTCGTTTGTTGGATACACAGCCTTGTCCTCATAGAGTTCGACAGCAGCCTGCGTGCCGGCGCCGCAGGACATTATGAGTATACAGTCAGCGCTGTCAACCTCGTTCTTGAACTTCTTAAGCTCGACCTTTGTGCCGAGCACCTGACAGCCTGTTTTTGCAACAAAACCGCCTGACACACTCTTGCCCTGAGCCTTAAGGGCCTCGGTCAGTTCCTTTATCTCAGGCTCGCCTCCTGTTCCGCAAAGGCTTGCACACTCAGAGCATCCGATAAGGAAGAAGTTATTGTATCGTCCTATATTATCCATTAGATGTCTGAAATCTTTCTTTTTGCTGATTATCATCGCTCCTCCTTTAACGGCAGCAAATAATTATTAGTAACAAGTTATGTAATAAAAAAACAAGTGAGAACTAAGAAGTGAGAAGTAAAATCATAAATTCTCACTTCTTAGTTTCTGCTTCCAAAATACCATTTATAAACTCGTCATTCGTTGCTTGTTATTGTAGTATTCTAAACGGTGTTGAGTCTGTCTTATTTCACGCCTGCATGCATCTTGGCCGATGCGACAGTGTTCTTCATCAGCATAGTAATAGTCATTGGTCCTACACCGCCCGGCACCGGTGTAATAGCTCCGGCTATCTCCTTGGCCGCATCGAAATCGACGTCTCCCTTAAGGATCGGCAGCATCTTGCCTGTCTTTTCGCTCATCTTCTCGCCCACTCGGTTGACCCCGACGTCGATGACGCATGCTCCGGGCTTTATCCATTCAGGCTTAACAAGACCGGGTACGCCTGCTGCAACTATAAGGATGTCGGCGCGCTTGCAGTGGGCTTCGAGGTTTTTTGTGCCGGTATGCACGATTGTGACAGTAGCGTTTGCGCCTTTGCCTTTTTGGAGCATAATATTGGCGATCGGCTTGCCGACAATATTTGAACGCCCGACAACAACGACTTCGGCGCCTGAGGTCTCAAAACCTGACCGGACGATCAGTTCCTGAATGCCGGCAGGAGTGCAGGGCAGAAACTTCGCCTCGCCTCCGCCTATCATAAGCCGCCCGACATTGACCGGGTGAAAACCGTCCACGTCCTTGTCGGGGTCTATTGCATTCAGCACCTTCTTTTCGTCAATATGTTTAGGAAGCGGAAGCTGTACAAGGATGCCGTGTATCTTTGGATCCTTGTTATATTTGTCAATAAGCTTGAGCAGGTCTGCCTCGGTTATGTCCTCCGGCTGGTCGTCCTGAATAGAGTTAAATCCGATCTCATGAGCTGTTTTCTGCTTGCCTGTAACGTAGCTGACTGAGGCCGGGTTCTTGCCCACAAGGATTGTCACAAGTCCCGGCACGACGCCGTGCGTATCCTTCAGTCCGGCTACTTCCTTCTTTAGTTCTTCCCGTATCTGTGCGGCGATCTCTGTGCCGCTTATTATCTTTGCAGACATTTTCTTGCTTCCTCCTTCTAATCGTTTTTCTTTATTAGTGCGAGCATTTCTTCACGGGTGGTATGTTTAGTCCTGAAGATGCCTCTGACTGCTGAAGTTATGGCCCTTGAGCCGGGTTTCTTAATCCCCCTCATGCTCATGCAGAGGTGCTCAGCATCAACTATGACCATGCATCCCTTGGGCCTGAGCCTCTCCATTATCAGGTCTGCAAGCTGTGTTGTCAGCCGCTCCTGGACCTGCGGCCTCTTTGCAAAGACCTCAAGGGCCCTTGCAAGTGAGCTTATGCCGACGATCCTTCCTTCGTCAGGTATATATGCGATATGCGCCTTGCCTGCAAAAGGGAGCAGGTGGTGTTCACAGACAGAATAGAAAGGTATGTCCTTGAGCAGGACCATTTCATCATGCTTTTCGCCTTCCATCGGGGCCAGAAGGTCTTCAGGGTTAAAACAGATGCCTGAGAATATCTCCTCATACATCTCAGAGACCCTCTCAGGCGTCCTCCTGAGGCCGGGCCTCTCAGGGTCTTCGCCTATGCCCTCGATTATGAGCCTGACGCCGTCCTGTATCTTCCTGATATCCATAGCTATAGTTAGTCCTGCATCCAAAAAAAGGATTAAAAATGAAAGTCGAATTTTAACATTTTAACCTATTGTTTATCAATTTAAATATCGCTGTCAGAAGATATGCTGATTAAGTCAGGCAATAGTCAGTAAAGAGCGGCAGAAATATTGGTGTTCTCATCTGCAATCAGCGCAGTAGCCCTTTATATCGAGGGTATGCCTTACGCCTTTGAACCTGTATTTCCTGCAGAGTAGTTCATCCCGAATAGATTCGAGCTTAGGGTCAAAGACCTCTGTAACCTTGCCGCACTTAAGGCATACGAAGTGGTCATGATGCCCGTGTCCCGTGTCCGAAGGTATGTTCATAGTGTGCGTGCTTGCCGTTCCTGTCGGCCTGCTCTATGAGCCCGCTCTCTACGAGCAGCGGGAGTGTCCTGTAAATAGAGGCCCTTGAGACCCTGATACGCTTCTTCCTCATCTTCATTATGAGGTCTTCGGGATCAAAATGGCCGTGAGAAGCGAAAACCTCATCAAGGATAATCTGACGCTCTTTTGTAAATTTTAGCCCTTTTTCCCCAAGGAATTCCCTGAATATCTCCCTTTCCTTAGAGAGAGTTTAAAGGAAACTGAGACCGAGTTTCAATTTAATTTCTCTTGCAGTCAGTATCGGTAGCCCTTGTCCGCTCAAACTGCAACCTCAAGTGATTTTATGCCAATAACTTCTGGATACTTAAGATTAATCTTTTTCTTATCTTGCTTTAGTTCTTCTATGCACATTGTTATTACGTCCTTTATATTCTCTATTGCTTCTTCGTATGTCTTCCCCTGAGCATAGCAGGCTTGCAGAGCCGGACATTCTGCAATAAAAACACCATCTTCATCCTGCTCTATAATCACCTGAAGATTATAATTCTTCAATTTCAACACCTCCTCCTTTAAATCTTATTAGATTATACAACAGATGGGGTTAATAGATAAATTGCTTCACCAGCTTCCCTTGCCACAAGGTTATCAAGCTTATAGTTTTTGAGATAAGGGATTCCTGTTTCAGATTTTTCAGAGCATCCGCAGCATCTATGCCGTCGGCGATGCCTATAACAACTGCGATCTTTGATCAAAAAAAAGGTTTTGTCCGGAGGCTATTTATAGGTTTATCGTTTGTTGTATTTTACAGCGTTATCCTTTGACAGTTCTACAGGGTATTTCTTTTCATTAAGGGCGATTTTGGCGATGACTTCTTTTTCGATATCGATATTCAATTTGTCGGCAAGACGGGAAAGATAGATGAATACATCTGCAATTTCTTCTCTCACTGCTGCCATATCTTTTTCAGAATTGACAATCTCTTTCGACTGTTCCTCTGTCAGCCACTGAAATATTTCAAGCAATTCAGCCGCCTCAGCAGTAAGCGCCATCGAGAGATTCTTAGGGCTGTGAAACTGATGCCAGTTCCTGTCTTCCGCAAACTTGCGGAGTTTCTGCTGGATGTCGCAGATGTTCATATTATTTTTTACCCCTTCCCCTCCATAATCACAATCTCCTCCGGCGTGAGGCCATTACCATAAAACTTGCTCATTGCTCATTATAGCATGGCAGGTATTATCTCCTGTCCAGATTTCTATCTTCCGCAAATTTTCTGAGTTTGTTCTGCCGCGCTTATTCCAATTTTACCTTTTATCCTTAAGGTCTTTGTAAAACACAAACACATGCTCATGCATGATTAAAAGGAAATTGTACTCCTTTGATTTCTTGACCCAGAAGCCGGTTGCCTTGCAGTTGTGCTGAACCTTGATGATGTCCTCTTTTAAAATGAATTCCGCCTTTCGCCTTGACGAATCCGCCGTGGCGGACAAAAACCGCTTCATGATTTGAATTAGGAATTATATCCAGAAAATATGGTTTTTTGTTTCCTCTGATGAATGCGAAAAAAGGAATTTTGTAAGACGTTTGATTGTCTCACCGAGCGGTATTTGTTTTGATACAAATATGCCAAAGTGATTTTTCCCTGCTTTCATATATTCCTCATGGAGCCTTTTAAAATCACCGGCATTAAAAGTGAAAATTGCCATTTGCTCAAAAATTGAATACTCCAATTGCTGGTAATCATCAAGGCTTTGTTTCTGCACCTCATGGGCGCTGATAACATCGTATCCCTTTAATCTGAGTGCAGATGCAACTTTTTTATGGACATCTTCATCGAGGTAGAGCTTTATCATTTACTCAAGCTCTTTGTCTATTTCTTCCTTATTGTCAAAGTAATAGCTTAGAGCATCAAAAAGCTGGGCAGGAGTGATGGAAGGATACCCCTCAAGGATTTCCTCGATACTCATTCCCGAGCGGTAATGATTCACAATTGAAGCAACAGGGATTCGGGTACTTTTTATGACAGCCTTTCCTTCATATTGGGCAGGGTCTTTTTCAATGTAAAGATGCTCTATTATCGTTGACATAACTTTTCTCCTTTAATAAATAATATCAAAATTATGCTGTAAGATACAACAAGTATTTACAGATAAATCGTTTCGCCTGTTTCCCGCGCTACGAGACTGTAGAATTAATAGTTTTTAAGCCATGGAGGAGATAGTGTAACATCAATTCTGTAAATATGAATCAGGGTACTGCTTAACTTTTATGAGTGCGGACTCTTGTTTTAAAGCGGTTGGCATAATATTCTCCTTCCAAAGCTCATTGCTTAAATCATTATACCACAATAACAAACACATCCGCCCCCAACGCGGCAGTTGCAGGCGATATCCTCACGCCCCAAGACATTCAATAACCCGCGCGTTGGTCACTATCTTGTGCACCTTGACATCGTGGGGCTCTGAAGGGATGGGATCGACCATCTGTTCTTCAAAGGCTATTGCGATCAGAGGCACTTTCTTTCTGAGGCGGGAGAGCAGCTTATCGTAAAATCCCGCGCCGTAGCCTATCCTGTTCCCCTCAGGGTCAAACGCTGTTCCGGGCATTACCACAAGGTCAACGTCGTTAATATCAACCATTCTCTCATCAGGGAGATCTGGCTCCGGTATCCCATGCAGCCGGGCTTGAGTTCAGACAATCCCCTTATCTCATAGAGGTTCAGCTCCTTGGTTTTGCCGTCAACCTTCGGCACGATAACCCTTTTTCCGCGGGCAAGAGCGTCTTTTATCTGGCCAAGCGTGTCAACCTCTGACCGGAATGAGGCGAAATAGAAGATCACGTTTGACTGCTGAAACTCAGGAAGCGAAAATATCTTTTCTTTTATGCTGAGATTCTTGTTTTCCCTTTCAACGGCAGCGAGGGCGTCCCTTTTCCTTAAAACCTCTCTCCTGATGCCGGCCTTGTCAACCAATATGGCCCTCGAGGTTTTTCCTTATTTTCATGACGTCCTCAACAGCGGTTTTAATATTAAAGGGCGACATACCTTCGATGTCTGACCGCATAATATCATGGCTGAAGCTGATGAAGCCCAGCAGGTCCATGCCTGAAAGCTCATTTTTTATGAAATTCAGGTCTTCCTCTCCCCTCACCTTATTGGCTACAACAAAGACCTTTTTGACGCCGAGTCCCTTTGCCATCTCTTTAACCGTATGGGCTGTTTGTATGCTCCTCTGTCCGGGCTCGACTACGACTATAAACGCGTCGACCGCCTCGGCAGTCCCCCTTGTAAGATGTTCTATGCCCGCCTCCATGTCAACAATCACGACCTCATCCCTGTTAACGACAAGATGCTTGAGCATCCTCCGCAGGAAGACATTCTCTGGACAATAGCAGCCTGAAGCCGCCTCTTTTGACTTGCCGGTCATAAGAAGCGTTATGTTGTTCAACTTGTAGCCGAACTCTTCAGGGATGTCGTCAACGCGCGGATTTATCTTGAACATGCCGCCGCTCTTTCCGGGCCTCGCTCCTGTGCGCTCTTCTATAAGGTCTGTCATCTCAGCGATAGGCCGTATCTTACCTGCCTCATGCCTTGAGATGCCGAGCGCTGCCGCAAGATTAGCGTCAGGGTCTGCGTCAACAGCTATGACCCGCTTGCCCTCTGACGCGTATATATGAGCCAGCGTTGCGGAAAGCGTGGTTTTGCCGACACCGCCCTTGCCTGTTATAGCTATCTTCATTTTTTTAATATAACACAAAACCATACATTTCGTTGACACCCAATAATTCTTATTGATATACTCAAGATAAACCCTGATACCATGAAATATGACTAAAAAACCTTATCCTATCCATATCATCAATAGCCTTCCGCTAATTTTGACTTCTGCTTCTGATTTGGTGAAAGAATGAGCCTTGTAGGAAAACTTGAAGACCTTGTACTTTCAGATATCTTCCAGATACTGAGCATAGGCAGAAAATCAGGGACGCTTGTCCTTAAGGACGAAGAGGGCGCTGCCTTCGTGGTATTCAGGAACGGTATAATTGTGAGGGCGGAGGCTTCTATGGTGGACGGCAGCATTAGGGATGAGCTGTTAAGAAGCAATATAATAAGCGAAGAAACGATGAACAGGGCCTTGGATGTTAAGAGAGACCTGCCCGAAAAATCCATACCGGAGATACTGCATGGCCTTGGATATGTGAGCAGGGATGTGCTCGACAGTCTCGCAAAGAAAAGGATCGAGAATATTGTTTATCATCTCCTTAAATTGAATAAAGGCGATTTCAGGTTTGAGGTGGACAAAACGGGTCCTGATAAAAGGGCAGGTATTGATGACACCGGATGGGAGTTTTCTGACGGACTGAGCGTTGAGTACCTGCTCATGGAGAGTGCGAGGATACAGGACGAAGAGGCCCGCAAAAAAGCATCAGAGAATAATCTCCTGAGTAAGGAGGACAATGGCTCAGGAGAAGAGGCATGGTCAGATGAAATTCTGGCCTCCGGCAGGAGGGACATCTCAGTGCTTAAGGCCTTTACGCGTGAATTGAGGTTACGCACGAAAAATCCGGACATAACCGCGCTTGTCCTGAGGTTTGTGAGTGTTTTTTTCAGACGGGGGGTTCTGTTTCTTGTCGGAGACGACAGCCTTACAGGCATTGCACAGTTCGGACTTGACATGGAAGAGGCTGATGAGAAAGTGAGGGGGATAAGACTGCCTTACCTGAAGAGCGGTTTTTTCTCAAAACTGGTCACAGAGATGCAGATTTTCAGGGGTGAAATGGAAAGGGATGAGGTAACAGGACTGCTCGTTGAGCAGATCAACGGGGAATGGCCTCATGAGGTATCTATCTTCCCTCTAACCATTGAGGGCAATGCCGCAGCGCTCCTTTATTGCGAGGGCGCTCCTGAGGATATTAATGAGACTGAAAGCGTCGAAATACTTGTTAACTATACGGGTATTGCCCTCGAGAAAGCTCTCCTTAAGAGGAGACTCCGTATGCAGAGAGGAGAAGGCGGTAATTAAGAATTATTTTATTGGTTTTGTAGTAAGATTATTGTTAGAGTGAAGCGTTTCATAACTGGCGGTTGAATAGTGTTTTCAAATACTGGTTTTTACAGGAGGCATTGTGAAATCGGTTCTTGTTGTTGATGATTCTGCTACTACAAGGTCTTTAATAAAGGCTGTGATTGATGAGATCGGGGAGGAGATGAACGTGGTTGAGGCAGGCTCCGGGTTTGAGGCGCTCAGACTTTTGCCCCAGCATGCATTTGACCTGATTCTGACGGATATTAACATGCCTGATATTAACGGCCTTGAGTTCACAAATTTTGCAAAGAACGACACGAGATATGTCCATATTCCTATCATCATTGTCTCGACAGAGAAGAGCAGGGAAGACATAGAGAAGGGGCTGGCACTCGGGGCTATAGCATATGTGACCAAGCCTTTCAGAACAGAGGAGCTGCAGGGAACAATAAGAAAAGTTCTTAAGATATGAGTGCATCCAAAAAGGATTTTATTGCTGAATCAGAGGAACTCCTGTTAGAGGCAGAAAGCCACCTTGTCGAGATACAGGAGACCAACAGTTCCGGCCTTAGACCGGATACATTGAACTCCCTCTTCCGTTCCGTCCATACAATAAAAGGCATCTCCGGCATCTTCGGTTTCAGGAATGTCACTGACGTTGCCCACTCATTCGAATCCCTTCTTGACGATATCAGGCTCGGCAAGATTGAGCTGTCTGCGGATGTTCTGAAGTTTCTCTTTACCAATATGGATATGCTCAAGAAGATCATCAGGGATGAGGATGAGGGTTCTAAAGAGGATATATCAGGCTATCTTATTTCTATGGAGGCTTTCAGGGACTCAGCAAAGAAAGGGTCCGGTGCCTCAGCAGCAGACGGGGCATTTGCAGGTATCGACAAATCCATCATCAGCATCCTCTCAGAGTATGAAGAGCACAGGCTTAAGACGAACATCAGGGAGAACAAGGGCATCTACCTTAAAAGCGCTGTCTATAATCTCGCTGATTTTGAAAAGGAACTGAATGACCTGACAGCCCTTATAAGGAGCCATGGAGAGCTTATTTCGATGTTCCCTGATTCAAACGACCTGCCTCCTGATTCCATAAGGTTCAACCTCATGATAGGAAGCATCCTGCCTTTCGACGGGCTTAAAGAATTGCTGGGTGATGACATAAAGGAGCTGATAAGTTGCAAGGCTGCGCCTGAGCCTCCACCGCCTCAGGCGATACCCCAGGAAATGACCCTCAAGAGTTCTACGAGCTTTGTCAGGGTGGATATAGAGAAGCTCGACAGGATACTCGACACTATAAGCGAGATGAGTCTCGCCATATCAGCCATAAACCGAGTCGGCAAAGAGATGATGGAACTCTACGGCCACACCCCAATTGTTGTCGATGTCCTGAAGATATCACAGGTCTTCGGCAGGAGGATAACCGAGCTTCAGGGGCAGTTGCTCGAGATAAGGATGATACCTATAGGCCAGATATTCTCGAGGCTGAGCCAGGTTGTGAGAAGGTATTCGCGCGAGACAGGCAAGCGCATCGATATCCTGCTTTACGGCGAGGATGCTGAGATTGACAAGTACCTTGCCGAAGAGATTGCAGACCCCCTTATGCATATAATCAGGAATGCGATTGACCACGGCATAGAACCGGCTGAAGTCAGGAAAAGCACCGGCAAAAAAGAGAGCGGCACAATTATCCTTAAGGCGTTTCAGAGGGGCAACCATGTGATTATCGAAGTGAGGGATGACGGGGCCGGTATTGATATTGAGGGTGTCAGGAAAAAGGCGATAGAAAAAGGCCTTCTCTCACAGGACAGCAGGGTTGACGAGCGCGAGCTGCTCGAGTTCATTTTTATGCCCGGGTTCAGCACAAAGACGACTGTTACCGATATTTCAGGCAGGGGTGTCGGGCTCGACGTTGTGAAACAGAAACTCTCCCTGTTCGGAGGCTTTGTGGATATTGCTACTGCTAAGGATGCCGGTACAACCATCACGGTTACAATGCCGATAACCCTTGCAGTGCTCAGGGCGCTGATCGTGAGGATCGGCAAAGAGAGGTTTGCAATACCCTTGACATCCATGTCAGAGACCTTTGCAGCGGGACAGGCCGATATTCAGACTATTGAGGGTAGGGAGGTATATAACCTCCGTGAGGAACCCCTGCCTATGATAAGGCTTTCACGTGTTTTCGGTATCATGGATGACGGCTCAGATACCTTCTTTACGGTTGTTGTAGGCTATGGTGAGAGGAGGGCAGGCCTTGTGGTAGATGAACTGATAGGGCATCAGGAGATCATAATCAAGTCTCTCAGTGATTACCTCAAGGGCTATACAGGGCTTGCAGGCGCTGCCGAGATCGGTAAACATGAGGTGATCCTTGTGATAGATGTCGAGTCTGTCATAGGGAAGTTTATTTCTATTGGATCAGGGGACTTGATCCAGAAGGCTGTGTCACATGTATGAAGGGTATTACGGTTTTAATGAAAAGCCGTTCAGCAAAACACCTGACCCAAGGTTCCTTTTTATGAGCAGGAACCATGAGGAGGCCTTTGCGAGACTCCAGTATGCGGTTGAGGAACGGGAAATCGCTGTATTGACAGGTGAGGTAGGCTGCGGGAAGACGACCCTCACGAGACTGTTGATAGACTCCCTCGGTGACAGGTTCAGGGTGGTGCTGATAGTGAATCCGAGACTAACCTCTTTTGATTTTATAAAGACCGTATCTTCAAGGCTCGAATGCGCGGCAAACCCGAACCGGAAGAGCGAAATAATAGATGCAGTATATTCTAAGCTTTTCGAGGATTATAAATCAGGCATATCCACTGTCATTATCATAGATGAGGCGCATCTGATCCCTTACAGGGAGACCTTTGAGGAGATAAGGCTGCTTACTAACTTCCAGATGGATGACTCTAATCTCCTGAGCCTTATACTTGTCGGGCAGCCTGAACTGAGGAAGAAGCTCGAGCTAAAAGCCCTTTCTGCACTCAGGCAGAGGATAGGCATATACTATCACCTGGAGCCTATAGGCGAAGACGAGATAAGGGGCTATATTGAACACAGGAGCAGGGTGGGGGGCAGGGAAGAACCCCTCTTTACTGAAGATGCTCTAGCTGCTGTTTATAAGTTCTCGGGAGGGGTGCCGAGGGTGATAAACAGCATTGTTACAATGGCCATGCTCGACGGTATAGCAAAGGACGCGGTCGTGATAGACGGGCCTATTGTTTTCTCGGCTGCGAAGGAGATCGGCCTGAATGGACATAGCTAAGATAAGGAAAAAGATCAAAGACGCTGCCGGAGGGCCTCGCGGGCAACAGGGTGACCGGCTGTCTGAGCCCGGGGCTCCGGCTTCTCCGCAGGATATCTCCAGTGCTGAACCGGCACCCAGAGACAGTGTATCATCGGTATCCGTGACCTCATTTTCCTCAGGAGATATAAAGGGTGCCGGAGAGAAAAGGCTGCCTGAAGGCACTTTGCCGGAGAGTGCAGATGAGCTTGAGGGGCCGGTGGTGGAGCTGCTTACATTCAGCCTTTCGAAAGAAGAGTATGCTATAAGGATTGGAGAAATGCAGGAGATAGTCAGGTTTCATAAAATGACCGTACTCCCTGATGCAGAACCTTCATTGACCGGTATAGTCTCTTTGAGGGGCAAGATAGTCCCTGTGCTCGATCTGTCCAGGAGATTGTCTCTCCCTAATGAAAATGCTCCGATGGATGGCGGGAAGAAGAGACATATGCTTGTAATAGCAGGGAACAAAGGGCCGATAGGCATCATTGTAGACAGGGTCATACTCGTGTTGAGGGTACAGGCTTCAGAGATACTTGAGCCGCCGTCGCATTTATCAGACTCGGAGGTGAGGTTTATTGAAGGCGTTGTTGTTTCAGGCGGCAGGTTTATCTCGATATTAAATGTGAGAGAGGTTACAGACTTGGATTTAAAAGCATAAAGGAGGTTCTGTGAAAAAGGGTCTTGAGTTTAAGTTAGTTATAGTCCTTGTAATGATCTTTCTTGCCGATGCTGTCGGTTTGGGGGTGCTGGCATTTTATGTCCAGATGACTGTTGTCGCTATTATCGCTGTTGTTGTTGCATCCATACTTTTTAGCCTCCTTTTATGGATAATGCTGAGGAAGATGGTCATATACCCGCTTAAGAAGATCGAGGCTGCTGCTGCAAAGGTCTCTGAAGGCGACTTTACTTTTGGCGTTGAGATACCAACAGGAGATGAGATAGGCAGGATGAGCAGGATCTTCAAGGATTCATTGAGGTCTGTCGGGGCAGTGCTCATGAGGGTCAGGGAATTATCAGACAGGATCATGATGGTGTCAGGCAACGTCGAGAAGGAATCGAAAAAAGTTGTGCAGGCTGCAGATACAGAGAGCGAGGCAGTAACAAATATTGCGAGTTCGGTCGAGCAGCTAAAGGCGACTGCAACAGAGATTGCCGACAATACTGAAGGCCTGGCCAGTTCCATGGAAAGCACATCCGCCTCTGTTGTGCAGATGGCCTCAAGCATCAGCAGTGTAAATGAAAACGCTAAGGAACTCTCCTTTGCTGTAGAGTCAACATCCTCCTCCATAGAGGAGCTATCCACAACAATAAAGGAGATTGCAACAAGCACTGACGAGCTCTCAAAGGCTTCTGATGAGACCCTTTCGGCAATATCAGAAATAACCTCTTCGATCAAGGAGGTCGAGCTCAATACCAAAGAGTCTGCAAGGCTCTCTGAAAAGGTGACGAACGATGCGACTACTTACGGGATGATCTCTATTCAGAAGACCACGGAAGGCATGGAGAATATCAAAAAGGCAGTTGAACACACAGCCGGCATCATAACCCAGCTTGGCGGGAGGTCGGACGAGATAGGCAACATACTGGACGTGATAGACGAGGTGACAGACCAGACAACGCTGCTCGCGCTTAATGCCGCCATACTCGCAGCTCAGGCAGGCGAGCACGGCAGGGGCTTTTCAGTAGTGGCTGATGAGATAAAGGACCTTGCAGAAAGGACAGCCTTCTCGACAAAGGAGATTGCTGCACTCATAAAGGCTGTCCAGCAGGAGGTGAGGAATGCTGCCGAGGCTATGCAGGGGGGGCAGGCGCTTGTAAATGATGGCTTGAAGCTGGCGAGGGAGGCAGGAGAGGCGCTGAGGAAGATAGTCGAAAGCTCAAAAAAATCTGCTGAAATGGCTGTCTCGATCGATCGGTCGACTTCTGAGCAGTCAAAGGCGACCAGGCTTGTTACTGAGGCTATGGAGAGGGTAAGGGATATGGTCGAGCAGATAGCAAAGGCTACAGACGAGGAAGCAGAGGGTGTCAGCCTGATAATGAAGGCCACAGAAAAGATGAGGGAGGTGTCACGGCAGGTCAGCAGGTCAACAGATGAACAGGCCCTCAGCAGCAGGCAGATAGCAGAGACAATAGAGCTTGTCTCCCAAAGAACCCAGCAGATATCGAGATCTCTCATTAACCACAAGGCCGGCACGCAATACATATCAGAAGTCGTAGAAAAGATTAAGGTCATCCCTATAGAGAACCGTCAGCTCGCCTTCAGCATCAACAGCCTGCTCAAGAACCTGCATAAGGACTCTGAGCTGCTCGAGACCGAAACGAGGCTCTTCAAGTTCAGTGAGGAAAAGAGCGGAGTCCTCAGGTTCGGGGTAGTGCCGCTCGAGACTCCTGCCGTGATGTATAAGAGGTTCAGCCCCTTCGTCGGCTACCTGAGCAGGAAACTGGAGAAGGATATAGAGATTAAGGTCTCTGTCGATTTTGAGAGCGCTGTAAACGACATCGGCAAGGGGGTAACACAGCTCTGCTATATGACGCCGTCAACCTATATAGAGGCGCATGCCAAATATGGCGTGAGGGTAATCGTAAAGGCGCTCAGGCACGGCAGACCGAGCCACAATTCTGCGATTATAATGCGCGAAGGCTCGGATATTGAGAGTATATCAGGCCTTAAGGGGAGGACCTTTGCGTTTGGTGATGCCCGCTCAACATCAAGCCATATAATACCGAGGTCAATGCTTAAAGACGCAGGGATTGAGCTTGATGATTTAAGGTATTATAACTACCTCGGTCATCATGACGAGGTCGCAAGGGCTGTGTTAAACGGTGATTTTGATGCAGGTGCTGTTATGGGCTCTGTTGCAGAGAGGCTGCAGGACAAG
Organism: Thermodesulfovibrionales bacterium; assembly: GCA_919901585.1. GTDB lineage: Bacteria > Nitrospirota > Thermodesulfovibrionia > Thermodesulfovibrionales > UBA9159 > CAKKPH01. The sequence continues at coordinate 28,776 of CAKKPH010000111.1, forward strand.
GGCCTGAGGATATTGGAGTATTCAGGCGATATACCGGAATTCTGCATCTGTAGCAGCAGTCTCAGCGACGATGAGATCGGGTCAATAAGGTCAGCCGTACTTTCGCTGAATGAGGCTACTGCTGAAGGCGAGACAATACTCAGGTCAATAGATAAGGATTATAACGGCTTTGTCGATGCCAAGGACAGCGACTATGACGGGATAAGGGCAAAGATGTCGGCCCTCAATATGATCTGAGGTTTATGACTGTAATAGTTGTTAATCTTGGCGGGGACGAATTCGGCCTGCATATTTCGCGGATTGTTGAGGTGCTGGGCAGACGGAAGGTTTACCGCGTGCCTCACCTGCCTTTTTACCTTTCAGGGGTCATAAACTTAAGGGGAGAGATAATACCTCTGGTTGACCTGAGGAAAAGGTTCAATATCGAACCTGTGACAAAGAAAGAACTGATTATTGTTGTACGTGCAGGCATGAACAAGTTCGGGCTTGTTGTTGACGGCGTGAAAGAGGTGCTGAGTATGAGTGCTAATGACTTGGTGCCTCCTCCTGAGATACTAAGGGGAATAAAAACAGAATATCTTGCAGGCATAGCCAGAAAAGGTGACAGGGTAATATTAGTCCTCGATCTCGACAAGCTGCTGACACCGGATGAGCTATCAGAGATAAAGAAGGCTGTGAGTACAGGCTTGATTGAGGATTCAGGAGGCGAAGAATCTTATGGATGACAATGAAATAGAGATCCGCAGAAAGGCTGTCGAGGAGCTTAAGGGCATGCCGGCCGGCCCGGCCATTCCCTTACTTATCAGGGCGATGGAGGATACGGGCTGGAGGGTAAGGAAGACAGCAGCAATGATTATAGAGGACTACCCTCTTGTCCTCTGCATTGAGGGCCTAATAAGCCTGCTTTATCTGAGCAACAATGCAGGTGCGAGGAACACGGCGATAGAGGTGTTGACTAAGACAGGGAAAGAAGCGATCCCCTATCTTATCAAGGCATACGGCTCCCGTGATGCGGATGTCAGGAAATCCATTGTCGACATAGCCGGAAACATAAAAGACAAGAAAACAATGCCTCTTTTACTTGCAGCGCTGAAAGACGAAGATGAGAATATAAAGGCCTCTGCGGTTGAAGCGCTCGGCTATCTCGATGAACCTGAGGTTGTCGATATCCTGATAGGGGTGCTGAAGGGCGGTGACCTCTGGACAGCCTTCCCTGCTGCTGCCGCCTTAGGGAGGACTGGAAGCAAGCAGGCAGTGCCTGCGCTTCTGGATGCGCTCTCAGTGAGGGCATTAAGAGAGCCTGTCCTTAATGCCCTCGGACGCCTGTCTGATGCTGAAACTCTTGACCGGGTAGTCCGGTTCCTTGATGATCCTTCCTTATCTATTCAGGAAGAAGCCCTGCTCGCAATAGAGATGTTTTATCATAACAATATTCCGTCTGAGGGCATAACTGCATCACTTAAGAGGGTCTGCGGCAAGGATGCGCTTGACAGGCTGACAAGACACCTCTTTAGCAAGAGGAACGAAGTAAAGACCACAGCAATATTAATGCTCGGGCTTATGCAGTACTGTGAGTCGATCGGCAAGATGCTTGAGCTTTATGCTGATGAGTACCTGCATAATGATATGTTGAGGGCCCTTATGTATATGGGCCAAAACAATCCTAAGTGCCTAATACCATACTTTGAGGGCGATAACCATGATGTGAGGCGATTTGTCATCAGCGTGGCAGCGAAGGTCGCATCGCCTGTTTATTACAGGCTCTTCAGGAATATGCTGACTGACAGTGATGGCCATATAAGGGCCATTGCTGCAATAGGACTCTCAAGAACAGGAGGGGGAAAAGCGATAAAACAGCTCTGGAGTTTGCTCTCAGACCCATTCCCAGATGTTCAGGATGCCGCAGTAACTGCACTCGGCAGTCTCAAAGACGGTCTGAAGGTGGAAGACCTCATAAAATATTTAAAAGACAATAACCCTTATGTCAGAAAAAATGCTGCCCTCCTGATAGGCAGGACAGGTGCACTGAGCGCAATAAATGCCCTCGGTTTTGCCCTCAAGGATGAAGATGTGTCTGTAAGGAGGGCGGTTGTGGAGGCGCTCTCGAACATAAAAATAGAAGAGTCATCAGACCTCCTGACCCTTGCTTTAACTGACGAAAAACCTGAGATAAGGGCTGCTGCCGCACTAAGCCTTGGAAATGTCGCCGGCCGGGCAGCCCTTGAGACCCTTGCCCTGCTCTTGAAGGACCCGGACGACAATGTGCGTGTTGCATCAGCCCGGTCACTCGGCGTACTAAACGACAAAAGGGCTGTCAGTTTCCTCGTCGTCATGCTCAGCGACCCGAACGGGTTTGTTGTGACAAGTGCCATGGATTCCCTCAGCAGGATAGGAGGGGTTGAGGCGAGGGAGGCACTTAAGAAGATGCTCAGCTCTGATGACAAAGAGATCAGGAGGACAGCGATTAAATCCCTTTCGCCATTTGACGGCATCGAAGATCTTTTACTGCCATACCTTAAAGACCCTGACTGGGCGACCCGCATTGCAGCACTCGAGGCACTCAGCAGCCGCAGGAATGAAAAGGTGCTGTCAGAAGTAAGAGACCTCCTGCATTCTGAGGATGAGCATCTGGTCAAAAAAACGATAAGAGAACTGTTTGATGTTTAATAAAGACTCTCTTTACAGCGATAACATACCGCTTAGTGATGAAGTATTTGCGCTCATAAGAGACCTTATAAAGGACTACTGCGGTATTTTTTTTGATGAAAATTCGAAGTATCTCCTCGAAGGCAGGCTCTCGAGGAGACTAAAGGCGCTCTATATCACCGACTTCAGGGATTACTACAGATTCCTGCTTTATGACAGGAAAAGGGAAGAGGAGCTCACGGCTATAATCGACCTCCTGACTGTGAATGAGACCTATTTTTTCAGGGAGCAGAACCAGCTGACGGCCTTCAGCAAAGAGATCCTGCCTGAGCTTAGGGATAAGAACAGGCAGAAGAAGAGACTCAGGATCTGGTCTGCCGGCTGCTCAACAGGAGAGGAGCCGTATACTATCGCAATGCTGATCCTTGAGTCAGGCCTGATGCAGGGTTGGGAAATCAACATCCTCGGAAGCGATATAAACCAGAGGGTTTTGACTGCCGCAAGGCGCGGGGCATACCGCATGAACTCTTTCAGGACTACAGAGAACTATTATATTAAGAAGTATTTCGGTGAAACGGACGGTCTGCACCTTGTAAAAGATGACCTGAAAAACCTTGTGAGCTTCAGCTATACTAACCTGCTTGACCCGGTAAGGATAAGGCTTGTAGAGCAGATGGATGTGATCTTCTGCAGGAATGTCATGATTTATTTTAATATCGATACACGCAGGAAGGTTATTGACAATTTTTATGACCGTCTTGTTCCAGGAGGCTACATGCTCTTGGGCCATGCAGAATCTCTTATGAACATCTCCGCAGCTTTCAGCTTAAGGCACCTGAAGTATGACATGGTTTATCAGAAGCCGGACATGCAGGAGCAATATAGATGAAGAGGAATGTCCGTGTCCTTGTAGTTGACGATTCTGCTTATACCAGACAGGCGATCAAGGGGATGCTCGAAACAGACCCAGACATTGAGGTCATCGGTATTGCCCGCAACGGACTCGAGGCCATAGGAAAGGTCAAAGAGCTCAACCCTGATGTGATTACCCTTGATTTTGAGATGCCGGGGATGGACGGTTTCAGTTTTCTCAGATGGCTTATGAGGGAGAAGCCGACTCCTGTTATAATGATAAGCTCACACTCTGGTTCGAAGACAGTATTCATGGCACTCGAATTGGGAGCTGCTGATTTTGTAACAAAGCCTACCGGAACTGCCTCTGGGCTTAACCGCATCCAGGGTGAGCTTTTGGAAAAGGTGAGGGGCATAAAAGACCTGAGGCTCGACAGGGTATTGGCATTCAGGGATATGATACGGCAGCCTGAGAAAGACATTGAAGTTACATATCCGGCGTTGCCTGCCGTTTCTCTAAGTGATATGCATGTTGTCGCAATAGGCTCATCAACCGGAGGGCCGGCTGCCCTGCAGGTCATACTCTCAAAACTGAAGGCTGACCTCCCATCCGGCATTGTGATAAGCCAGCACATGCCGAAGGGCTTTACAGAGCCTTTTGCAGAAAGGCTCGACAGGCTCTCCCAGATAAGGGTCAAAGAGGCTGAAGACGGGGATCTGCTCGATTATGGGACAGCATACATATGCCCGGGCGGCTCCCACCTACTGATAAGAAGGCAGGCCGGCAGGTATTGCGTCAACCTTAAAGATCCATCTGAGGATGACAGATATATCCCTTCAGTGGATTTAATGATGAGGTCTGTGGCACAGAATTTCGGACCCCGCTCCATTGGTATTATACTTACAGGCATGGGGAATGACGGCACGGACGGTATAGTTGAGATAAAAAATAATGGCGGTTATACTATAACCGAATCCGAATCAACTGCGGTTGTGTTTGGCATGCCGAATGAGGCGTTCAAGACCGGACGTGTTGATATGGTTCTTCCAGTTGACAGGATATCTGACGAGATAATGAGGTCAGTAAGCTCTCTGGCAGATAAAAATAAGCGTAAACCCCGTAAGAAAGCCTTAGACTTTCTAACGGGGTAAAAGGGAGACTTGATGAAAAACATTCTGGTTGTTGAGGACTCGCCTACTATGAGGCAGCTTATAACCTTCACTGTAAAGAGGATTGCAGATACCAATGTGATAGAGGCAAAAGACGGTGTCGAGGCCCTTAAGAAGATAACATCAGAGAAGATAGACCTTATACTTGCGGACATAAACATGCCTGTAATGGACGGGCTTAAGCTTGTGGGCCTTATAAAGAACAACCCTGATTTTAAGAACATACCTGTGATTATGATAACGACCGAAGGTGCGAAAGAGGACAGGGAAAGGGCTATTAAAATAGGGGCTGATGCATACCTTTCAAAACCGATCCAGACTCAGGAACTTATCAGGATGGTGAACAGTTTTGTCGGTTCTTAGCCGGATAGCCTGCCTTTAATTGCCCGCATGCAGCAAGTATGTCCTGCCCCTTGCTCTTCCTTATGATCGCTGTCAGGTTCCCTTTGATGAGCAGGTCCTGGAATCTGAGAACAGAGGCGTCATCAGGCCGCCTGAACCCTGAGCCTTCATAGGGATTAAAGGGGATGAGGTTTACCTTTGAGGGTATTCCCCTCAGGAGTTTGACGAGCCTCTCTGCATCCTCCAATTTGTCATTGATATCCTTCAGCATGACATATTCGAAGGTTATTCTCCTGCTGGGTTCAAGGGGGAACTTCCTGCATGCATCGAGAAGCGGCCTGAGCGGATATTTCCTGTTGATCGGCATAAGCCTGTCTCTAACCGCATCTGTTGTCGCATTCAGGGATACAGCGAGGTTGACATGCGGCGCATTATCGTACAGCTTGAGTATCCCGGGCACGACCCCTGAGGTAGAAACAGTTATCCTCCTCTTGGATATCTTCATAAGCCCGGTCATGCGCCATAAGGCCTCTGACACTTCATTGAGGTTTGTGAGCGGTTCTCCCATGCCCATGAAGACAATATTTATGACCTTAGTATCAGACGGGAGGAGCCTGTTTATTGATATGACCTGATCTATTATTTCATGGGCTTTAAGGTCTCTCCTGATCTTGAGCTTCCCTGTCAGGCAGAACCTGCAGTCCATAGCGCAGCCGGCCTGTGATGAGATACAGAGTGTCAGCCGGTCTTTGTCGGATATGAGTACGCTCTCTATAGTCTCACTATCCTCAAGCCCGAAGAGGAATTTCTCTGTGCCGTCTTCTGACCTCTGTTTATCGAGCAGGTCTATATTGCTTATAAATGCAGTCTCAGAGAGCCTTTCCCTCAGACCCTTCGAGAATTCGGTGATGCTGTCTATTGATCTTGCGCATTTTTCATAAATCCAGTGAAGAAGCTGCCTTGCCCTGAATAAAGGCAGGCCCAATCCCGTGACAAAGGATTCTATCCCCACAATCGAAAGGGCCTTGAGATCTATTCTCTGCATTTATGCCGGATAAAGAGGTATACGGCTCCGCCTAAGTTCCCATTTCCCAGCTCTTCAGATATTTCTTCTGTTCGGGTGTGAGGGTGTCTATGCTTATGCCCATTGCCTTGAGCTTAAGCCGGGCAATCTCTTTGTCGATCTTTTCAGGTACGCTGTAGACCTCCTTCCCGAGCTTTCTTGCATTCTTGACCATATACTCTGCGCAGAGCGCCTGATTAGCAAAGCTCATGTCCATAACTGCTGATGGATGTCCCTCCGCAGCAGCAAGATTGATAAGCCTGCCTTCTCCGAGGAGATAGAGCCTCTTGCCGTTCCTGAGCGTGAACTCTTCGACAAAATCCCTTATGACCCTCCTTGCCTTTGAGATCTTCCGCAGACCTTCTATATCTATCTCGACGTTGAAATGGCCTGTATTGCTGAGTATTGCGCCGTCCTTCATCAACGGGAAACACTTGTTCGAGATGACATTGATATCCCCTGTTGCTGTTACAAATATATCACCGATCCTGGCCGCATCCGCAATAGGCAGGACTTCATAGCCGTCCATTGTAGCCTCAAGAGCCTTAAGGGGATCCACCTCTGTGATTATGATCCTTGCGCCGTGCCCCTTTGCCCTCATCGCTGTGCCCCTGCCGCACCATCCATATCCGCAGACAACAAAAACAGAACCTGCTATAAGCCTGTTTGTCGACCTTATTATGCCGTCCATTGTGCTCTGCCCGGTGCCGTAACGGTTGTCAAACAGATGCTTTGTATGCGCATCGTTTACGGCTATTATGGGGTATTCGAGTGCGCCGTCAGCAGCCATGGCCTTCAGCCTTATAACGCCTGTAGTCGTCTCCTCTGTGCCGCCGATGATACCCTTCAGGAATTTTCTGCCTTCCTTGTGGAGTGTAGAGACGACATCAGCACCATCGTCCATTGTTATCTGCGGCGCTGCTGACAGGGCGTCTATGATATGCCTGTAATAGGTCTTAGTGTCCTCTCCCTTTATCGCAAACACGGATATACCCGAGTTCCTGACGAGTGAAGCAGCCACATCATCCTGCGTGCTGAGCGGGTTTGAGGCGCATAGGGCTATCTCAGCACCGCCGGTCTTTAGGGTCTCCATGAGACTTGCCGTTTCTGTTGTTACATGGAGGCATGCTACGACCCTTATCCCCTTAAGCGGCTTCTCCCTCCTGAACCTGTCTGATATGATCTTCAGCACAGGCATCTCTTGCGCAGCCCATTCTATGCGCAGCTTCCCTTTTTTTGCAAGACTGATATCCTTTATGTCGTGTTTTACCATTAAGTCTCCGTAATTATTCTCCTGCTTGAATTTTTGAATTATATTGTTACAATCCTGCCTCTTTCCTGAGCTTGTCTGCCTTGTCTGTATTTTCCCATGTGAAGTCAGGGTCGTTCCGGCCAAAGTGTCCGTAGGCAGCAGTCTTCCTGAAGATAGGCCTCCTGAGGTTAAGGGCGTCTATTATCCCCTTTGGGGTGAGGGGGAAGTTATCCCTGATGATACGAGCCATGACCTCCTGCTCAATCCTGCCTGTGCCGTAGGTATCGACAAGGATAGAGACTGGTTCGGGTATTCCAATGGCGTAGGCAATCTGGACTTCAGCCCTCTCGGCAATGCCTGCGGCGACAAGGTTCTTCGCAATATAACGTGCCATATATGCTCCTGAACGGTCGACCTTCGTTGGATCTTTGCCGGAGAAACATCCGCCGCCGTGCCTTCCAACACCGCCGTAGCTGTCGACAATTATCTTCCTGCCTGTAAGGCCTGTGTCTCCCATTGGTCCGCCGACTACAAAACGGCCGGTGGGGTTTATGTGGTATTTTACATTCTCTTCATCAAGGAGTTCAGGCGGGACAACAGGCTTGATAACCTTTTCTATGATGTCCTCTTTCATCTCCTTGAGCGTGATGTCCGGGCTGTGCTGTGAAGATACGACGATTGTGTCGACCCTCTTCGGGGCGCCGTCCTGATACTCGACTGTTACCAGTGTCTTGCCGTCAGGCCTCAGATAACCGAGGATATCCTTCTTCCTCAATTCTGTGAGCTTCATGGCGAGCTTATGCGCAAGCATGATCGGCAAAGGCATCAGCTCAGAGGTTTCGTTGCAGGCAAATCCGAACATGAGGCCCTGGTCCCCTGCGCCTCCTGTGTCAACCCCCATGGCTATATCACCGGACTGTTCGTGAATAGAGGTTATGACAGCGCAGGTCTCAAAGTCGAATCCGTATTTTGCCCTGGTGTATCCTATATCCTTGATGGTCTCTCTTACTATTGAGGGTATCTCAACATAACAGTTTGTTGTTATCTCTCCGGCCACAAAGGCGAGCCCTGTCGTCACAAGGGTTTCACACGCAACCCGTCCATAAGGGTCTTTTGAGATTATCGAATCGAGGATAGCATCGGAGACCTGGTCTGCGATCTTATCCGGATGGCCCTCTGTAACAGATTCGGATGTGAAAAAGTAGTTTTTTCTTGGCATTGGTATAACCTCCTTTGAAAAGAATCATTTAGTTTAAATAATTTCAGAAAAAAATTAAAGCATAAAATTTTAGCCCTTAGTCCCGGATTATCTTGACAGCCACCCTCCTGTGCCTCGGGCCGTCGAACTCACAGAAGTAAACTGCCTGCCAGGTCCCGAGCAGGAGCCTGCCGTCTTCTATAAGGGCGGTCGTTGAGACGCCGACAAGCGTAGACTTTATATGCGCGTCAGAGTTGCCTTCCTTGTGCTGATAGTCCGACTCAAAGGGTATGAGCCGCTCAAGCGCCCTCTGGATATCATGGTGCACAGAGGGGTCTGCTCCTTCATTGATCGTTATGGCGGCGGTTGTATGCGGGGTGTATATATAGCATAGACCGCTCTTGATGCCTTCCTCCCTGATTATCTCGTGGACCTTCTCGGTGATGTCTACAAATTCATTCCGCATCTTGCTTTTCACATTCAGATACCTGATCATTTATGCCTCCATGAAGATTTCCGTGAAAAGGGCTTCGTCTGCTTTAAGTTCAATGCCAAGAGAGTAAAGGTTCTCCGGTAGCTCAAGCCCTTTTACTTTGATTATATCCTTTTCCGTGGTCACAATCCATTCTGCCCCGCAGTTCCCCGCAGCCTTTTTGATTAACGACATATCATTATTAGTATAGTTATGATGGTCCCTGAATGACATAAAGCCTTTGAGTTCAAGGCCTATGCCGAGCAATGTGTCCCTTAAAGAACAGGGGTTGCCTATGCCGCAAAAACCGAACACAGGCATGCCGGAGATACTGTCAACCGGCAATCGTTTATTGTTGCTTATGACTGTTAAATAAGAAGGCCTGTGTTCGGAAAGATATATTTTTGCAGCAGGATTATACGTCCTGATGTCATTCATGAGTCCTTCTTCCACTTCCCGCTGAAGCCGTGTTTTTGTGATAACAATCAAGTTTGCTCTTTTAATCTCCTTCAGGGGTTCTCTCAGTATTCCGGACGGCAGGAGCCTCCTGTTGCCGAACGGGTTTGTATTGTCTATCAGGAGGATATCCAGATCCCTGTAAAGGCCCCAGTGCTGATATCCGTCATCGAGTATAAACACTAAGCGCTGATGGCTGATGGCTGATGGCCTGGCGCTTAAGGCGTTAAGTGCAAATAGCCCGCCCTCGTACCTGTTGCTACATTTTACAATGGGGACATCCTTTAATCGGTTAGCCATCA
>CAKKPH010000112.1 GCA_919901585.1 Thermodesulfovibrionales bacterium
AGTCTCTCTGCAACAGTGATGTTCCAGCTTCCTATGTCGAGGAGGAAACCGTCCTCATCCAGCACAAGCCCCTTCCCTTGATCTTTTAAGGCTGGTGTCATAGTTGCGCCTCCTTTTCAAGCAGGGGGGACGCCCCCCTTGTAGTTAGATAAAAAACAGGTCTACCATCCAAATCTCAGGTCAGACCTTGCAAACTCGTTGCTGTAATAGAAGCCGTCAACATCCTTCATGCTGACTCTGATGCCTGCTTTCCTGAAGAACCTGTCCCATCCGATCCTGTGGATCCATTCCTTGATCCTCTCGTCGGGCTGGGCATCCTTTATCCACGCATCCATTATCTGTCTGACGGCGTTCACAGCCTCTTCCCATTTGGGAGGCCTGTTAGGCAGATATGGTATGACGATCCTGCCAAGGTCCGGGCCGCTTCCTGTGTTTGATGCCTTGCCTCCGACTGATACGGCAAAACCGTCAAGCTTAGGGTTCCCGGTGAGTATTGCCTCGCAGTGCATTGTGCAGGCGCCGCAGTGTATGCACCTCTCTGCGCTTATTGTTACGCTCTCCTTGCCTTTCGGCTTTATTGCTCCTGTAGGACAACTGTGAATGACTGTAGGCTGTTCGCATATCCTTATCTTGTCTTCAAGCACTATAGGGAGGTCCCTGTGTACGCCGATTATGCCGATATCAGCCATTAAAGCCTCTTCGATATTTGCACAGCCGCCTATGTTTATCTTGAGCCATGAAGGGAGCCTGTGGTTTTTGAATTCATCATACAGGGCATCGCCAAGCATCTTTGCAATGCTCGGAGAATCAGTCGCCGGCAGGTTGCAGTGTATCCAGCCCGGGCAGGCCAGTATGTTATGCAGCGAGTTTTTTGTGCCTCCGACAGGGAACCCAAGGGCCTCGACCTTCCTGATAAGCTCATCAATCCTGTCATGCCTGACGTCAATAAATTCGAAGGAGTTCCTGAGGGTTATCCTGAAGAACCCACCGCAATACGCATCTGCCAGGTCGCAAAGTTCAAGCATTGAAGCAACGCTGACCCTTGCAGGCGGCATGCCTATTCTGACCGTATAACATAAATCCCCTGAATCTGCAATGCGCTTTATGACGCCGGGCTTTACTACCTCATGCGTATCCCATTTGCCGTAATTTTTCAGCACCACAGGAGGGATATTCCTCTCTACAGGGGGTACGCCTACTCCGCCAACGCTTATCTTACTCATTTGCACCTCCTTCTATCTCTTCATGTTTCCAGTGATAGAATGTATTTCTTCTCGGGGATGAGAAGTGCATTGTGCTCGGTTCAACACCGACCCACTCAAGGAAGGTGTCCAGGCCGACCCTTTGCATCAGATCCCCAATCCTTTCCTTTTTCTTTGCATGCTCATCGTAAACTTCGCAGAGTTTATCGTATGCCTGAACAAGCTCTTTGTAGTCCGGCGGAGTTGCCTTTATGAACGGGAAGACGACCTTTCCCTTCTTTGGACCATATTTCCCTTTCATGTTCCCGCCCACAGTGATAGCCACTCCCCGGTCGCCTCCGGGCTTGATTGCAGGCACGCGGTTGATGCAGTACATGCAGCGTACGCATCTGTCGCCGTCTATCTTCAGGCTGCTTCCGTCCCAGCCCATTGCATCTGTCGGGCAGTGGTCGCAGACCCAGTCGATGTTGCCGCCGGCTTTTACCCAGCCGGAGAGTTTATTGTCATTGACCTTTGGCAGGTCTTTGAAGACTCCGATTATGCCTATATCAGCATGGAGGAGTGCCTTGCCGCAGTCATTCGGACAACCGGCCATCTTTGTCTTTATCTTGAAGGGAAATCTCGGATACTGGATATCGTCTATGTAGTGTTTTGTCATGAAGTGTTTGAGCCCAGGAGTGTCTACGGTGGCATATTCGCAGAGTGCCGGACCCATGCAATCGGGTATATTCCTGATTGCATCACCGGCGGACCCTACGTCATAACCCATAGCATTGAGCGCCTCTGTTACTGCCTTCATCTGCTCGTTGTTCATTATCCCGCACATCTCTATGGTGGAGTTCGTTGTGAGCATGTGAAGGGACGAGTCGCCGTACTTATCCGTTAGCTCACAGATCTTCCTGAAGTCCTTTGTGTTGTAGAAATTGCCGGGATTGCCCAGGACCCTTATCAGGTGTGAATGGCTGATAATCTCCGGTCTCCTTGACTTTCTTGCGATTGCGCCGGAGCCGAGCCCTGGGACAGAAGACATGCCGCCATGTCCCCACTGGGTCAACCCCTGCTTTATGCCTTCTTCATACATCATAAGAGGGTATCGCGTCCTCTTGAGTTCTTTTGCATGGCTGGGCCAGGGACCCTTGCAGAGTTCATCCAGATAAGGGGTTTCGGGTCCCTTGCTTTTTGCATCCT
>CAKKPH010000113.1 GCA_919901585.1 Thermodesulfovibrionales bacterium
ATTCCTTCAGGCTTACTGAATCACTCACCGAGCTTATAAAAAAAGCAAAGATAAAAGTAAAGGACACCGTCATTTCGGTTGCAGGTCATTCATCAGTTATTGTCAAGAGGATAACCCTGCCTGAGATGACAGAGGATGAGCTTGCAGAGTCGATAAAATTCGAGGCAGAGCAATATGTGCCGTTCGATATCGAGGATGTGAATATCGACTTCCAGATAATCGGGCTCAGGGAAGAGCGGGGGCAGATGGATGTCATCCTTGTTGCAGCAAAGAAGGACTTTATGAACGAATATGTCTCTGTTGTTAAAGAGGTCGGGCTTAACCCCCTTGTGGTTGATGTGAACGTCTTTGCCCTCGAGAACATGTACGGCATAAATTACGAGATAGAGGCTGACTCCAATGTCGCACTCGTCAATATCGGCGCGAGTTCCATAAACCTGAATATACTCAGGGGCGGCGTGTCTGTATTCACAAGGGAGAGCCCTGTAGGCAGCAATATGCATACTGAGGCGCTCCGGAAGGAGTTCAAAATAACCCATGAAGAGGCAGAGAAGATCAAGAGGGGAGAGGAGACAGTCGGGGTTTCGCCTGATGAGGCATATCATGTCATAGCCGAGTCCTCGGGCGAGATCTGTAATGAGGTTTCCCGAGCACTCGATTATTTCAGGGCAGCCTCTGTCCAGAGTTATGTCAAAGAGGTGATACTGAGCGGAGGCTGTGCCCTAGTCGGGAATTTCCCCCGCTTTTTGTCGGATAAGTTAGGGATAGAGGTAAGGCTTGCTGAGCCGTTCAGGAATATAAAGATACCGAAGAAGCATGAGGGTTCTTTTGAGAATGTGGCGCCGATAGCTGCGGTCGCCGTGGGGCTCGCCATGAGGAGGCCCGGAGACAGATGATAAGGATAAACCTCATTCCTGTCAAGAGGAAGGCCAAGTCAAGGCCTGTCCCGGTTTTTGTCCTGTCGGCAGTTGCCGGTACACTCTTAGCGGCAGGCATATTGGCGTATATATATTTTTATTTTGATTCGAGCCTAAGGACTACAAGGGCGAGATTTGAAAACAACAAACAGAATATCGCCGGGCTTAAAAACAAGATCAGGGAAGTCGATAATTTTGAGAAGGTTAATAAGACCTTCAGTGAGAGGAACAGCCTTATAGAGCAGCTCAGGAAGAAACAGAACACACCTGTTATGATGCTCGATTCAATAGATACCAGTATCCCCAATGGGGTGTGGCTGAATTCGATGGGAGTTGCAGGAGATATTATAAACATTGACGGATATGCCTTTACAAATTCGGATGTTGTAGCATTCGTTGATAATCTGAAACAGGCAAAGGCCTTTTCTGATGTCTCCCTGCTTGAGTCGAGGGAGACAGAGATGGAGAAGATATCACTTTACAAGTTCAGGCTGACCCTTAAGGTGGCTATCTGAAATGGCATTTGACACTAAACTTAAGCTTAACCTTAAAGATCTTTCCCTCAGCGTAAAGATTATCCTCGCCTTACTCCCTTCTGTTTTAGTCACGGTGCTGGTTGTCGTGATGATGATACTGCCCAAGAACGATGAGATAAAGCTGCTGGATGCCGAAATAATCAATCAGGAAAAAGAGATAGCCAAGGATAAGGCAAAGGTTGCGAGGCTTGCATCCCTGAAGATCGAAAACGAGAGGCTTATAAAGAGATTGAATGAGTTGAAGCTCCAGCTCCCTGAGGAGAAGGAGGTTTCGGGGCTGCTCAAGCAGGTCTCTGACCTCGGCATCAAATCAGGGCTGCGGATAATCTCATGGAAGCCGGACAATAAGAGAGACCATCCGAGCGGAATAATCTATGAGATACCGGTCTTAGTTGAGCTCTCAGGGAGCTACCACAGCCTCGGCATGTTTTTCAGCAGCCTTACAAAGCTGAACAGGATTGTTAATATATCCGACATAAGGCTTGGAGACCCTGTGCCGCAAATGACAGAGGCGATGCTTAAGATAGCATTCAGGGCAACTACATTTTCTGCCGTGCCGGAAAGCGAGATCGCTGAAAAGACTGCAGCAGCCAAGAAGGAAAAGAAGATATGAAGGCTGTTTTTTTAATCGTTATTATCCTTTCTATGCTGACTGCGTGCAAGTCCCGGCCGTCCGGGCCTGTTGTAGAGAAGCAGGCAGAGAAGGTCGAAAAAGCAGCAGCGAAACCTGATGCCCAATCAGAAAAGTCCGATGAGAAGAAGGGTGAAAGTGAGACTTATATATACAACCCGAAGGGCAGGAGGGACCCCTTTCTTTCGATAATCGAGAGGACAAAGAGGGTGAGGGCTTCTGAGAAGAAGAAAAAGGGAGGATCGCCTGCAGAGATTTATGACCTGACAGAGATCAGGGTTATTGCAATAGCCAATGATAGCAAAAAGTATTATGCTATGGTACAGTTTCCTGACATGAAATATTTTACAATAACAGAGGGCATGGCGCTTGGCCTTTACGGAGGCAAGGTCATAAAGATAAACTCAGACGGTGTCCTGATCAGGGAGCATGTTAAAAACTATAAAGGCGAGATTAAGCCCAAAGATACAATCTTGAAGCTCCGCAAGGAGGAGGAATGAAGAGATTTAATATTATAAGCATGTTATGTATTTTTTCATTAATTGCCTTGTCTGCAGGCTGTGCTGTTGACGGACAGGTCAGGGAAGAACAGCCGCTGACAGCGCCTCCTGTTATAACTGATTTAAACATTAAGGACAGGAGTATAGAGATTACAGCGAGCACTCCGTTCATATATACCATGTACAAGCCTTCAGAGAAGAACATCACGGTTGATATACCCGAAGTGCTTAGAGGCCGGTTCAGTGAGCTGAGCTTCCCGGACAACCCTTCAGTATCAATGGTGACAGTCTCTCAGACAGACTCTCCGAGGCTGACTGCGACGATAAGCATTACACTCCAGTCACATGCTGATGTTGAGCCTTCATATAACAACAATGTCCTGACGCTCAATATTGTGAAGAAAGAGGCAAAGAGCGAACCTGTAAACGAGCAGTCCGGTGTGACTCAAGCTGCCCCTGCCGGGACTGCGGCAACACCTGCAAAGACTGAAGAGCCTAAGGAGGCTTCTGTAACAAAAGAGGCAGAGGCAGAACTGAAGATCAGCGAACTTACCAAAGGCGATGATGCTGTGACTCCTGCCGGACCTGTTCAGGAAATAATAGAGGCGACTGAACTGCCCAAGGCTACAGAGATAAGCGATATAAGCTTTGAACAGGGTAATGGAATCGTAAGGGTTATGATAAGGGGCAATGGGTCTCTAAGCCCTATGGTGTTTTCATTGAAGGACCGCATAGTAATCGATATACCTGACGTATCCATCAAGGCAAAGATCCCTTCAGAGGTTATGTCTCCTGTCAAGGGTCTAAGGGTAGGCAAGCATAAGGACAAGATAAGGCTCGTTGTTGACCTTAAAGAGACGAGGAAGTTTGATGTCCATTCAGTCAGGGATTCTTTAGCCGTTGTAATCCAGAGCCCGGAGACCCTGACGGCAATGGCAAAAAACGAGGTTATTCAGGAGCAGAAG
>CAKKPH010000114.1 GCA_919901585.1 Thermodesulfovibrionales bacterium
TCCCGGACGCCTTCCTGATGAGATGAAAAAGGGGCTCGGCGACGGCCTTGTATCTATAGAGAGCTCAAGGCTTGACTGGGCTGATGAGCATTATGTTTTTTGGGTCAATCATGCAGGGGCGCTCTTTGATAGGGAAGTAAGAAAAAAAGTTTTGGATGCAATAGACAGGATAAAATGAGCATGAGCGTATTATTTGGTGTCGCCTTAATAGTCATAGCTGCAGCCTTCTGGAATTACAGATCCCGCACAAAGAAGACAATTGATCAGCTCTCAGTCCGGGTTGAGGCAGAAAAGAGAAACGTAAGAGAGCTCGCTGTGCTTAATGATATCTCATCACTCCTCTATAAGGATCTCGATGAGATGTCGACTATAGAAACGATTGTCGACAAATCAAAAGACCTCATCAAAGCCGAGGCATCCGCATTGTTGCTGCTCAAGGACAATAAGGTTGCAGGCCTTTATACCTCGATAGGCAATATGCCTGATCTGATGGACCAGCCTGCAGGGATTTTCAGCAGGGTGATGAGTGAAGGCATGCCGCTAAGACTGAGTGGCTTAAAAGATAAAGAGGATTTGCCATGGCTTAAGGGGCTTACCGACAGCCAGTCCTTAAGCATAAGAAACCTGCTCATCGTCCCCCTCATCCTGAGGGATGAGATTATAGGAGAGATTGCCCTTATCAACCGCACCGGAGGTGGAGAATTCACTGATGATGATGAGGACCTCCTCCTTACCCTCGGCTTTCACTCTTCCTTTGCGCTCGAAAAAGCACGCATGCATCAGGAGGCCATGAAGCTTGCAACCACAGACGGGCTTACAGGCCTGAACAACCACAGGACTTTTCAGGAGAGGCTTGAGGTCGAGATAGCGAGGTCAAAGAGATTTGACCACAAGTTATCCCTCCTTATGATAGACATTGACTATTTTAAGAAGTTCAATGATAACTACGGGCATTGCGTGGGAGACGAGGTCTTAAGGAGGGTAGCCTGTTTATTGGCAGAGAGCACCAGAAATATAGACTTTGCGGCAAGGTATGGGGGCGAGGAGTTTGTGCTCATCCTTCCTGAGACTACGAACGAGGGTGCAATCCTCACTGCAGAGAGGATAAGGGGGGCCATTGCCAAACGCAAAATGAGTATCGATGGGAAAGACTTGTCTGTTACTGTCAGTATTGGAGCTGCATCTTTTCCTGAAGATGCAACTGACAGGGAGATGCTTATTGAGCGGGCTGACAATGCGCTTTATTCTGCAAAAAAATCAGGCCGCAACAGGGTAGTTGCGTATAAGGACATTGTCGCTGATTATTAGACCCTCCAGTTTTTGCCTCTGTTTGAGCCGGTGATCAAAAGAACTCCTCCGGGTCCGGTTTTTTTGTACAGCTCAATTGTGGCATTTGCGCCTTCCGGATGATATAATTAAAAGAGTGGTTTCTAATCAGTTTAAATTATGCAGCCACATTTGTGGCTGGATGAAATCTTAAGGAGGCTGTTATGGCAAGCAAGCTATTGAAGGACAAACTAAATGAGGCTATTGCAAGGGAGATGCAGGTCAGCATCCAGTATATGTGGCAGCATATAGTTGTTAAAGGCATGAACGCGCAGAGTGTCGGGCCTGTTTTCAGGCTGACCTCAATTGCCGAGATGCTACATGCCGAGCTTATTGCAGAACGGCTGGACTATCTTGGCGGAAAACCTACAACCCAGCCTTCACCCATCAATGTGGGGAGCAGTGCCAGGGATATGCTGAAGATAGATAAAAAAGCAGAAGAAGAGGCTATTAAGCTCTATAAGGGGATAATCAAGCTTGCAGAAAAAGAGGATGATTCTACTACCAAGAAGCTCTTTGAACAGATACTTGCTGATGAAGAAAAGCACCATAACACATTCAGTACACTCTTGGAAGATTAGGGTAATCAGGTGATTATATGAAGGCCATTGAGATTAAGCCGGGGATATTCTGGGTCGGTGCTATTGACTGGGGATTGAGGGACTTCCATGGCTATGTAACGCCGAATGGGACGACATACAACAATTACCTTATTCTCGACAAGCAGGTAACACTGATCGACACAGTAAAGCATGACTTTCATGAAATTACATTAGACAGCATAAAGAGCGTTGCAGACCCTTCACAGATAGTCAACCTCGTAATAAACCATATAGAGCCGGACCATGCAAGCAGTATAGACAAGATAATGGAGATAGCGCCTGAGGCCACCATCTTTATAACAGAGAAGGGTAAGAAAGGGCTTGACAGGCACTTTGACACATCAGGGTGGAAGTTCAGGATCGTTAAGACCGGGGACACCCTGAATACAGGTATGTATAACCTCATGTTTGTCGAGACGCCGATGCTCCACTGGCCTGAATCGATGATGACCTATATAAAGGAGGCAAAACTCCTCATCTCGCAGGATGCCTTCGGCCAGCACCTTGCGAGTTCAACGAGGTTTGATGATGAGTTTGTAGAGTGCTCATCACTTTCAGAACTTGATGATGCAGTTGTTGATTATTATGCGAATATCCTGATGCCCTTCGGACAGCTTATAAAGGTGAAGGTCGCTGAGATCCAAAAACTCGGCCTCGAGATAGACATGATAGCGCCTGACCACGGCATTATATGGAGAAGAGACCCGCAAAGGGTTGTACAGAGATATCTGGATATGGCTAACAGCAAGGCCTCACCCAGAGTGGCATTGATATATGACACCATGTGGCACAGCACTGAATACATGACATTCCCCATGATGCAGGGGATAAAGGATGAGGGTCTGGACTGCAAGGTAATCAAACTGAGGGCGACCCCTATGAGCGTGGCTATAAAGGAATTCTGGAAGTCGAGGGGTTGCCTCATTGGGACTCCGACGCTGAACAACATAATGTTCCCGTCTGTTGCAGAGTTCCTTACCCACCTCAGGGGCCTCAGGCCAAAGAACCGGATTGTCGGAGCATTCGGCAGCTATGGCTGGGGAGGCGGCGCAGTAAAAGAGGCATACGAGGAATTCAGGCGCATGGGCCTTGAGTCATTCGAACCGGGGGTTCAGGTGCTCTTCAGGCCTTCTGCTGAGGATGAAGCAAAGTGCTATGAGTTCGGAAGGGAATTTGCAAGGAAGGTAAGCGAATACCATAAGAAATTCGAATAGCGGAGGCATGTATGGTCTGGAAGTGTTCTGTATGCGGTTATGAATATAACGATGAGTTTGAGGACATCCCGTTCAAAGACCTGCCCGAGGACTGGAAGTGTCCTGTATGCAATGCGCATAGGGAGGCCTTTTCGAGGATAAGATAAAAGGGAGGAAGCCATGAAAAGCCTTTTAGTTTGCAGGACAAGTATTGTGATCGTTTTTCTCTTTTTCAGCGCCGGGAACCTGTTTGCTTCTGATAAGGCCGCTACAAAGGCAGATGCAGTCCAAGCCCCCCTTAGTCCTCAAACAGATGCCTGCATAACCTGCCACAGGATGCTGACTCCGGGCATTGTCGAGGATTGGCTTTCGAGCAGGCATTCAAAGACAACTCCTGCAAACGCTCTCAAAAAACCTCTGCTTGAGCGCAGGATATCTGCGGACAAGGTGAGTGAAAGCCTTGCCGGCTTTGCTGTCGGCTGTTATGAATGCCACAGCCAGAATCCAGGCAGACACAAAGACAACTTCGAGCATATGGGGTTCAGTATCAATGTGGTCGTCTCTCCTAATGACTGTAAGACGTGTCATCCTGTAGAGGTCAGTCAGTTCTCGGACAGCAAGAAGGCGCATGCCATAAAGAACATCAAGGACAACCCTGTTTATCACACACTCGTCAGCACTATCACCGGCATCAAGCGGTTAGAGAAGGGGAAGATAATATCCTCAAAGCCGAGTGATACTACACTTAGCGACACCTGTTTCGGATGCCATGGGATGAAGGTCGAGGTAAAGGGCATGAAGACTATTTCCTCTGCTATCGGAGATATAAAAGTCCCTGACCTTACAAACTGGCCGAGCCAGGGTGTAGGCAGGGAAAACCCTGACGGCAGCCTCGGCGCATGTTCTGCATGCCATCCGAGGCATAGTTTTTCGATAGAGGTCGCAAGAAAGCCTTATACCTGCGGCCAGTGCCACCTCGAGCCGGATGCCCCGGGTTATAATGTTTATAAGGAGAGCAAGCACGGTAATATCTATTCTTCGAAATACCACGAATGGGACTTTAACGCAGTACCATGGGTTGTTGGAAGGGACTTTAAGGCGCCCACGTGTGCAACATGCCACAACAGCCTGATCGTCTCTCCTGACGGCGTGGTGATTGCAGAGAGGACTCATGATTTTGGTTCGAGGCTCTGGGTGAGGCTTTTTGGCCTGATATACAGTCATGCCCAGCCTAAATCAGGAGACACCACAATCATCAGGAACAAGGATGGCCTCCCCCTCCCTACCACTTTTATCGGAGAGCCTGCATCAGACTTCCTTATCGATAAGGCTGAGCAGGGAAAGAGGATCGAGACTATGAAAAACGTCTGTAATGCCTGCCATAGCAGGGACTGGATAGACGGTCACTTTAACAGGCTTGGAGAGACGATAAAAGAGACCGATGAGATGACTCTTACCGCTACGAAACTTATGCTTGAGGCCTGGGAAAACGGGCTTGAGGATAAGACAAACCCGTTTGATGAGACTATAGAGCAGCTCTGGATAAGGCAGTGGCTTTTTTATTCAAATTCCATCCGGTATGCATCAGCAATGACAGGAGCTCATGATTATGCTGCGTTCAAGAACGGCTGGTGGAATCTCACAGAGAACCTCCAGCAGATGAAGGACTGGATAAGGATCAAAAAATTCCTTAAGTCAACAGGAGCTAAATGAAGATACTCGCCTTTCTCGGCAGCCCGAGACAAGACGGAAATACAGAGACCCTTTTAAAAGAGGCAATAAAGGGCATTAATGATTCAGGCTATGATATCACTTTCTTCAGGCTGAATGATATGAACATCAGGCCATGCCAGAACTGCGGCGGCTGTAATGAGACAGGCGTATGCGTAATCGATGATGAAATGAGCATAATCTACGACTCTATAAGAAAGGCTGACAGGATAATACTATCCTCACCCATCTTCTTCTTCGGCCTAAGCGCACAGACAAAGGCAGTGATTGACAGGTGTCAGGCATTCTGGTGCGAAAAATACCTGCTTAAGCGGCCGGTCCCTGAAGGCCCTCAGGGGAGAAAAGGGCTGCTATTGCTCGTCGGGGGCATGAAAAAAAATATCGGCATACAATGCTCAGAGGCGACAGCAAAGGCATTCTTCAGGACAATAAGCGTCCCCATGCATGAAACCCTCAGCTTCCTCGGAATTGATGCAAGGGGCGATATACTCAACCACCCTGATGCCCTCACACAGGCATATCAGGCAGGGAAGGCTCTGGTCTCGCACTGAACCTTGCTGGTTTTACGGGCATAATTAATCTATACCTGGTTTATTGCCGAAAGCCTCCACTGACCGGACCCAACCGGTCTTGTAAAAGTCCAGAATTCTTCAAATTTCACAGGCTCGGTCTTGTTTCCTGCCACGAGTTCACCTGTCACAGCATCCGTAGTATAATCAAGGAGGTTTGCATGAATAAGCGTTGTGATAAAATCCTTCCCTGATTCCTGCCATGCCTCTGTAATCTCGACATTCCTGACTGCAATGTTCTCGAGCCTGTCGATTTTTTTATCTCTCAGCATTTTATCAATGTCTTCCTGAAAAACAGTCCTCATCTCATCTGTAAAAAGGCCGGCTGCAGATGACAGGTCCCTGTTCATCCACGCCCCCTGAATCCTGAAAAAGATATCCATCACATTGTCTTTAAAGCGTGCTTCATCAAAACCGGGGTCCATCCCGCGGATATGTGACAGGCCGTCATCATCAGGCGTGTCTGCCCTGGATGGTTGTCCAAATGCAGGCTGGCTGCTGGTCTGGGCTTCTCCCTGCTTATATGCGGTTTGATAGGAGAGATTCTCTTCCCTTCTCTTTTTGCTTACCATCCTGTAGATCATATATCCTATTCCAAGGACAAGGATAATCTCAAAAAGACCTATGCCGCTTCCTCCGAATCCGTTGCCGAAACCGCTGCCGGACCCGAGGCTGCTAAAGAGCATACCGCCAAGCAGCCCGCCAAGGATACCTCCGCCAAGGCCTCTCAGAAACCCTCCGCCTGCCGGCTGATGGGGCTGGACAGGGGAGACAGGTGCAGCCTGTTGCCTTGAAGGAGCAGGGGTTGAATAAGAGCGGCTTGGTGAGGAATAACTCCTTGACCCCCTGCTGCCTGATGATCTTCCTCCGCCTGCCCTCGCAAACGCATCGAGTTCGAAAACAAAGATACTTGCAAACAGCACAACTGTTGCTATTGAGATTGACCTTAATATGCCTTTGTTCATTTACACATTCTCCTTTTTTGTTTTCTGAGTATTCCCAATAATCTCCCTTCAGAGATTATGTCTGTTTCCTATCATATCACAGAACGCTAAGACTCAGCGG
>CAKKPH010000115.1 GCA_919901585.1 Thermodesulfovibrionales bacterium
GCCTCACAGGGACATTGGACGAAACAGCATTAACAAGTTCTCCCAGGCTCGGAGCCTCATGGGAAGGATTTGCTCTGGAAGAAAGCATCAAAGCCACAGGGCTTCCCCGTGAATCTTTCTATTACTGGAGGACCCACAATGGAGCAGAACTGGATTTATACTGGGAATTTCAGGGCAAGTCATGGGGCATTGAATGCAAGTATACAGATGCGCCTGCTGTCACAAAATCAATGAAAATAGCGCTTGAAGATTTAAGTCTCAGCCACTTGTGGATAGTATATCCGGGGACCTCAAGTTATGAGCTCAGCAGGAACGTGACTGTTTTATCCATCGCTGATTTGCCGGCGCAGTGGCAGTATCCTGTAAGGTCTATTGGGTCAGTTTGATTTCGCAAGTCGATATCATCCGCTTAGCAAAAAATTATTCAGGGGCGGCCTACTGAATGTCCCGCCCCTGAAGTTGTTTTGTGGTTAATTTTGGGAGGGCTTTACGCCCTTCTCCTCCTCATGTAGTACATTGCCCCAAGCCCTGCAAGGAATATAAATATGATCATGCCCCATTCGGTCATCGTGGGGACGGAAACTGCTGCTGCAGCAACAACATATTCATAGGCCCCGATGTCGCAAGCGCTCCCTTGTGGACGCGTCGTTCCCCGCTGGTCGGTGGTCAATCCGGCGCAGGTGGGCGCCGTGTCAATGGCCGCGCTACCTGCGAGTAATGCGTGGGTCTGCGTCGGCCCGCCGTTGCTGGCTAATGCTGAAAATCCTGTCCCCTGAACCATCGCGGCGTTTTGCGTGAACGTGCCGCAATTGCCGTCGCTGTCAATGTTCCCGCCGCTGTCGGTTATCGTTCCCACGCAATCCAGCCCCACGCCATTATCGGCCACTATGGAGTTAGTAAAGCCGGTCGCGCCAGCCAATTTATAGATGCCGCCGCCGGTCGTCGCCGTGTTGCGGACGATGGTGGAGTTGGTGACGGTGAGCGTGCCGGAGTTGTTATGAATGCCGCCGCCGTTGCTCGCCGGGCTGCCGTTCTGGATTGTGACGCCGGAGATGGAGACGGTATAAGCCCCGGTGATATGGAACACCCGGTCCAGCGCGCCTCCGTTAATGGTGGTGGAGCCTGCGCCTGCGCCGGTGATTGTGACGCTTTTTGTAATGTCGAAGTCACCCGTGGCGTTGAGGTCTTCACCTGCCCCTGCGATGGCGATTGTGTACGTTCCAGCCGGGATGTTTATTGTGTCGCTGGTTCCGTAGGCGCCTGTGGGGACGCAGTCGGCATAGGTGGTGGCCCCGTTGTTGATGTTCTGTATCGCCTCACGCAGGGAGCATTGGCCGTCGGCGCCGTTGAGCGTATCGGTGGCGTTGGCAGTGACGTTTATAGCCGCCGCATAGGCGGATACAATACCTGTGAACAGAATGATAAGCGCTGCAATGATGCACGAAAACCAGCGGACTACTTTAAACCCTTTCATAGAGCCTCCCTTTTAGTGACTTCGTAAAAAAAGACCTGCGCATCCTCAATGGGACTCACGGGTCTTTAACGTATGTTTTTTGTAAGCGGTCCAGGCTAAAATAGCCGGAAGTAGGTGGCCGCAGCCACCCGCTGATATACTGTTTAGGTCTGGCTGTCTCAAAATCTGTGCCATTAGAGTTTTAGCGCCCTTTTGATTATTTCCGCAACTACAGGATTCATCAGCGTGAGGGCTATTATCATAAGGATTATCATAAAGTTAAATTTCTGATCCAGTTTCGCTATCTTACCCTCAAGCTCAATTTTATTTTGGTCTATCTTTGCCTCAAGCTCAACTTTCATCGTCTGCATCTCCTGACGAAGTGTCTTAATCTCTCCAAAGAATTCTGCCTTTGTGATAAGCTCTTTTGTGAGTTCATCTTTTAGCTCCAGTTTCTTTTGAAGAACAACGGCATCTGCCTTTTTTTCAATCGCATCAAGCCCGATGTTTATAGCCTCAGCGACTTTTCTGCCCTCTTCTTTGCCGAGCTTATCCTCAAGGAGCTGTAAAAGTTCTATTGTTATTGTCTGTGCCATTACGGTTAAAGCTTATAAAATAACCGGTTCTTTGTCAATGAAAAATTCAATGAAGATGAGGGGACGTTGATGAATTAGTTGACTTATTAAAGAGAACCGTCACCTTTAGTTACTCAGCCGCTTTCTTGACAGCGTGCTGTATATCAGGCATAATATCATCAGGAGGTTTTTATGGAAAACATTCACAGGACTCAGATATACCTTACAAAAGAGCAATATCAATATCTCCGGCAGCAGGCTGAGAAGAAAAATGCGAGCATCGCAGAGATTGTGAGGCGCCTCATAAATGAACGGCTGCCGAAAGAAAGGGATTACGAAAGAAACCCTCTCTTCACCATGGGAAAAGACGATCTTTCGCTGGGCAGACACAACGGCTCGGCAAAACATGATGACTATATTTACAGAAACGCAAATTGAAGGCCTTTGCCGACAAGGCGTTTTCCTATACCGATGCCACAAGTTTTGCCGTTATGGAAAGACTTAAAATAAGGACTGCCTTTTCTATGGATGAGCACTTTGAGCAATATGGCAGATTTATCATTGTCCCATAGAATTATCAGGGCTTAAGATTGTTATCCATGGGCGCCTTTAATCCTTTCGATTATCTCAGTAGTAGAGATGCCCTTGATGTACGGCAGGCTGCGGGTGTCAGGGACAATATCATATCCGACTATATCTTCCCTCTTCCAGTCACCACCTTTTACAAGGACATCAGGCCTTAGGAGCTTAATCAATTCGTAAGGCGTGTCCTGATCAAAAAGCGTGACATAATCGACCATTTCGAGGCCGGCTAATACCTCTGCCCTTTGGAGCTCAGGGTTTATCGGCCTTCCCTCGTGTTTCAGTGCCGACACAGACCTGTCTGTATTCAGCGCAACAATCAGGACATCACCGAGGGCCTTTGCCTCGCGCAAATACCGTACATGGCCGATATGGATAATATCAAAACAGCCGTTTGTGAAGACTACCCTCTTGCCCTCAGACTTCAGCCTGTCTCTCTCGCTTTTTAATTCAGTCCATTCGAGTATTTTTTGCATAGTCATCAGATTTTATCAAGGCAGGTCTCATTGAGGAAAGGGCTTCCCTGCAATCAGGCGCATTATGTCATTATAAAAGGCAAAGACCATAAGTGTTATAAGAGCAGCCAGCCCTACCCTCTGGGCTACCATGAGTGCCCTGTCACTTAAAGGCTTTCTCCTTATGGCCTCGATGCCGAGGAACAATACATGTCCACCGTCGAGGATAGGGATCGGCAGAAGATTCAGCACTCCGAGGTTGATGCTGATAATCGCCATAAAGACAAGGAAGTTCAATGGCCCCTCAGCAGCCTGCTGTCCTGCCATCTGGAATATCAGTATAGGGCCTCCGATGGTGTCTGCCGGTATTATGCGCTGTATCAGCTTCACTATAGAGACTATTGTCAGGACTGAGAGGTCCCATGTCCTCATTACAGCATGTGATACGGCTGAAAGAGGGTTCTTCTTCTCTATAAATGTCTTGCCTAAAGGTTTTATCCCTATGAGGCCGACTTCTTTGTTCTCGCCGAATATATTCGGGGCAGTCTTCTTTTCAGGAGTAATATCAAGGGCAATCAGATCATCTCCGCGCTTTATCTTAAGACTGAGCTTTACACCAGGGCTCTTGTGAATAATCCCTGTCATCTCATCCCAGCGCATCACGGGCGCATTGTTTATCTCAACAATGCTGTCACCTTTTAGAATGCCTGCGCGCGCAGCAGGCGAGTCAACAAGCACCTCGCCGACCTCTGACATAAGCACAGGGACACCGGAGAGGAAGACGAACATAAATATAAACCCTGCAAAAAACAGGTTAAAGACCGGGCCTGAGACTACTATCAGAAGCCTCTTCCATACAGGCTGTGAGCTGTAAGCCCTGGCCTTATCATCATCGCTGATCTCATCTTCGCGATCCTCACCGAGCATCTTGACATACCCGCCGAGGGGGAATGCAGAAATGAGATATTCTGTCTCTCCGTACTTCCTCCCGATGAGCTTTGGTCCAAAACCAAGCGAAAACTTAAGCACCTTAACCTTCATCATCTTTGCAAAAAGAAAATGCCCGAGCTCATGCACAAATATAAGTATGCCGAGCAGTACAATCGCTGATAAAAATGTCATCGCCTCTCCTTTATAACGCAGGTTTCATTTGCTGTATTCATGAACATATTCCTCAGCTTTTTTCCTCGCCCATCTGTCGGCCTCTATGACCGAATCGAGTTGGTTATCCCTCTTTGTGTCGTGCGAATTCATCGTCTTTTCGATTATAACAGGTATGGTGTTAAAAGAAACCCTCTTATCGAGAAAGGCATTGACTGCGACTTCATTCGCTGCATTAAGCACAGCAGGCATTGTCCCGCCCTCCTTAAGAGCATCAAAGGCATATTTAAGGCATGGAAAACTCTCTGTGTCAGGCGGATAGAAAGTGAGTTTGCCTATCATCTCGAGTTCGAGGCGGGCGACAGTGCTGTTAAGCCTCTCCGGATAAGAGAGCGCATAACTTATAGGCCCCCTCATATCAGGCACAGACATCTGGGCCAGCATGGTGTTGTCAGTGAATTCGACAAGCGAATGCAGAATGCTCTCCGGATGTACGAGGACCGCTATCCGGTCGGCAGCCAGAGAAAAGAGATGTGCGGCCTCTATGACCTCAAGTCCCTTATTCATCAGGGTCGCCGAGTCTATGGTCACTTTCCTGCCCATCTTCCAGTTAGGATGATTTAATGCGTCCGCCGGCTTGACATCCTTAAGCTCTCCGGATTTTTTGCCGACAAACGGGCCGCCTGATGCAGTGAGTATAACCCTCTTTAAGAACCCCCTGTCCCGGCCATCCACGCACTGAAATATAGCGCTGTGTTCACTGTCAACCGGGAGTATCTTCGAGCCATACTGCTCAGCCTCTTTCATGACAATGGGGCCTGCAGTAACAAGAGACTCCTTGTTGGCAAGACCTACAACCTTGCCGGCCCTCACAGCACTTAAAGTCGGGACCAGACCGCTAAAACCGACTATCGAGGAAAGCACAAAGTCAGACTCTTTATAAGCAGCAACAGTATTTATACCCTCTTCGCCTGAGAGGACCTCTGTCCCTTTGGCTATCCTCCTTCTCAACTCTCCTGCAGACTTCCCGTCAGCAACTGCTACAACCGGGGGCTTAAAAATGTTTATCTGTTCTTCAAGAAGGTCTATGTTGCTGCCTGCCGAGAGACCGGCAACTTTGAAGCGATCCCTGTGTCTTGAGATTACATCAAGGGCGTTTCTCCCTATAGAGCCGGTTGAGCCGAGGATTACTATACGTTTCATCTATAATTGCTTAAAACAACCAGAATCCAGTAAAGTGCAGGGCCTGCAAAAAGCACACCGTCTATCTTGTCAAGCACGCCGCCGTGCCCGGGTATAATATTGCTTGAGTCCTTAACACCGGCATCGCGCTTGAACATCGACTCGACAAGATCGCCGGTAATTGTGGTTGCTCCGATTATTATACCTACAAAAATAGCCTTTGATAAACCCATTCTGTGGACAAGCAGCAAGTCCAGAAGGCAGGCTGACAGCGCCCCGCCCAAAAGCGAGCCGAAGGCGCCTGCAACAGTCTTATTGGGACTGACCTCCATGTAAAGTCTCCGCTTGCCTATCCCCTTGCCGATATAGTACGCGAGGCTGTCAGAGGCCCATACAGATCCAAAGAGGAATATTATCCACTCAGGGCCGTTTTGCCTGAGGGATATCTGAAGACCGAGCAGCGAGGGTATATAAAGCAGTGACAGCATAACCGGAGAAATATCATTAAGAGAAGATAGCGGGTCCCTCTTGCTGACAAGCCTCACACTCGTGACCAATACGAACGAAATGAGGATAATATTGGATATCGAATTCGGTGAATAGTATGTCATCAGCAGTATAGCAACACCCATCAGGAGGCCCGTCTTCTTCATGACCCCCCTTATGTTATACATTGAGTAAAATTCGAGCTGCGCTATGACGGAAACTGCGAGCAGGAGGATAAAGAAAAATATCTGAGGGAGTTTCATTATATAGAGATAAAAAATGGGGAGAACTGCAAGTGCAACGATAAGTCTCTGGAGGTGCATCCTATATCCTGGCAGCTGCCTTTGACTGGACCATTCCGAATCTCCTCTCTCTCATCTGATACTCATGGAGGGCGAGGAAAAACTCATCTCTTGTAAAATCAGGCCAGAGTGTATCTGTAAAATAAAACTCTGAATAGGCTGACTGCCATAAGAGGAAGTTGCTTATACGCTTTTCTCCACTGCTCCTGATGATAAGATCAGGCGCTGAAAGGCCTGAAGTGTCGAGAAAAGACTCAAAACATCTTTCGTTCAGGTCATCAGGTTTTACGTTCGAAGCGATAATCTTCCTTATCGCGCGCAGGATCTCATTCCTGCCGCCATAGCTCAGTGCAAGCACCAGCCTAAGGCCGTTGTTGTCTCTGGACCTCTCCTCAACGTCCCTAAGAAGCCCATGCACATTAGCCGGCAATCTCCAGGTCTCTCCTATTGTCCTGAAAACAATACCCCTTTTAATGAGGTTATTGAATTCGTTCTTCAGGTAATACTCCAATAGCTTCATGAGCATCGAAACCTCATCTTCAGGCCTCTGCCAGTTCTCTATCGAAAAAGCATACAGCGTAAGGGAATCGAGCCCGGACTCAACAGCAGCAGTAATAATCTCGCGTGTCCTTTCAGCTCCTCTCTTGTGCCCTTCTATCCTCGGCAGACCGCGCAGCTCAGCCCATCTTCCATTGCCGTCCATTATAATTGCTACATGTTTAGGAATCTTACCGGAAAGAAACAATATCCCTCCTCTAACCCTTATCTCCCCTTAATGGAATATATATACAGGAAACCGCCCCTCGGGTCCTGACCCTTGAGGATGTTCTGAAGCTTGAAACCGAACATCGGCCTGCTTACGGCTGCCAATTTGTCTCCGACTATAACAAAATCAGAAACAGCTCCGGATATATCGCTTATGAGGCTGCTCTCTTCCATTGTAAACCCTGTCCACCTTAAAGACTTTATCTGCGAGCTCTTGTAACCGAGCCCCCTTACCTTATCTGTGACCAGTATCCTCTTTATAGTTATAAACTCATTGTTGCTGCGGAGTATCCTGTCCTTCACAGACCACGAGACCTCGTCTACGGCAGGCTCATTATAGCCGTCCCTCTTGAACGTGTTCAGAAACCCTCCGTAGTCATTGATGCTGCGCCATATCCTCTGGCCGCTCTCATTGTAAAGGTTGAGATACCCCCCGTCATCAAATGCAAGGATATGGTCTGCACCTCCCGGGCCATCAATGCGGGCAAAATCATATATGTTGACTCCTTTAGGGAGTTTTAAGGCCTCGCCTTTTCTGAATTTATTGCCGCTATGAACCAGATTAAACACAGGGCCGTCAAAACCCGTAAAGATGCTGGGCTCCTGTGCGATCAAGCCATTGCCCATTACCCTCACAAAGAGTCTGTCCTTCCACAGCAGGCTGAGTTCAGACCCCTTCAGCTCATAAATGTACGAAACCACTCCGCTCACCGACATGGAAGTAACGATTATCTCATCTTTCCCGTCTGAGTTGATATCAAGGGTTTCGATCCATATAAAATCATCAGAGGCAGTGCTTTTCTTCTCATACAGTTTTTCAAGGGAGGGTCCAATCTGATATACTGCTATGTCGCTGCCTGTGCTCATTATGAGCTCCTGCTTCCCATCACCGTCTATATCTCCGGCAGTTATCAGTTTCGCCCCTGAGGTGAGATCAAATGAGAGCAGTGCGTCACCTGTGGCAGAATATGGGGTAAACACACCGGCTGCAAACTTCAGTTCCTTGGCATACGCAGCATCTATCCTGACATCACGTTCAGAAAAAACGCCGGCATTCTCAACCCAGCAAAGCCTCTGTTTGAGTATATTCTCCTTGTTTACGGACTCTGCCCTAAGGGCGAGGAGCACATGCGCACCAAGCCTCCTTGCCTCATTGAGCAACACCTCATCACCGGCCGAATCTAACGCTGTATCAATAAGCTCCACCCTGCCGCTTCCCTTTAAAAGGTTGTGGTATGAGTCTCCAAGTCCCCAGTCAACAGTCTTGTCCTGATAAAAAAGAACCCGGACCTTCATCTCGGAGATCCTCGCAATATCCCCCTCTTTAACTTCTCCTCTGACAGGTTTCATGGATGCCCTGTCAGGGGCTGCATCTATCACCTCTGCTATACCGATATTTGATTCAAGCCTGCCTATAGGCTCCCTTGTGACAGGATGCACAAAAGGCACCCCCTCTCTCATTATTGTGAACCTCATCCCTTTTTTGACACCTGCATTAGCGCCTATATCAATAGTGACGGTATTGTCTTTAACAGATAGCACCATCCCCTTCATGGGTTTAAAGTATGATATTGTATCTTCCTTCAGGCTGTTAATGGGGTCCATGGCATAAGAGACGCCGCAGAATAAAAAGAGCAGGCAGGAGATAGCGATCGCCAAAGAGCATAGCAGCTGCTTATTGTCCATACCGTCTATCCTGAAGCCATTATGTTTCGACAAAACGTTTCCGGCCTTCATCAAACCTCCGTAAACCTCATAATTGAAAGAAAAACCTCCAAATAATTAGCTATAATTATAACATATCACTTAGGTTAAAATAGTATATGAGGCTTTTTTTTATAAAAAAGAGGTTTGTAGTCCATGGCGGAGCCGAAAACTACCTTAACTTACTCATTGAGAGCCTCAAGACCGGACACGACATCCATCTGCTCGCAAACGAATGGGCCCCGGCATCCGGGATTCATTTCCACAGGGTTGCTTCAAGCAGCCTGAGCTCTTTCGCATCAGTCCTTTCCTTCAACCGCAATGCATGCAGATTACTTAGGGCAATGAATCCGGATTGCACGATAAGTTTCGAGAGGACTACGTGTCAGGATGTTTACAGGGCAGGCGAGGGATGTCATGCAGAATGGCTGAGGATAAGAAAAGATACTGAGTCCCGGTCGAAAAGGCTCTCCTTCAGGCTCAATCCTCTGCATCTATCGCTGCTTAAGATCGAAAAAGAGCTCTTCTGCTCAACAAGGCATATAATCGCCAATTCCATGATGGTGAGGGAGAATATTATCCGGCACTATGATGTCCCTGAGGAACGAATATCCCTCATCTATAACGGTGTTGACCTGAAGAGGTTCAGGCCTGAAAACAGAAATACCTGGCGCCTTGATGTAAGGAAGCGGTTCTCTCTGCCGGATGATGCAATACTGCTGCTGTTTGTCGGGTCCGGCTTTAAGAGAAAAGGTTTGCAGACCCTCATGAAGGCCTTATCAATTTTAAGACAAGGGCACAAAGAAATCTGTCTTGTCGCAGCCGGCAGGGACAATCCTGATTATTACAAAAAACTTGCAGACAGCTACCGGATTTCAGAGGCAGTGCATTTCGCTGATGTTCAGCCTAAAATTGAGGAATTCTATGCAGCCTCTGACATATTTGTCCTTCCAACCCTATACGATCCCTTCAGCAACGCCACGCTTGAGGCGATGGCCTCAGGGCTGCCTGTCATTACAACAAAAAATAACGGGGCGTCCGAGCTCATAAGAGACGGGCAAGAAGGTTACATACTCAACGAGTTGTTTGATGCCGGAGAGCTTGCCGCAAGAATAGAACAGGCCATAGGGAATATTGAGGCCATGGGCAAGACGGCGAGGATAAAGGCAGAGGGATTCTCTATAAAACGGGCCGCAGATGAATTTTTGAGTGTGATAGAGAAGGCTGCAGTCAGAAATACCGGCAGATGACACTTAAAAACATAAAGAAGATACTCGTAATCAAGCTGCGCCACATCGGTGATGTGCTGCTGAGCGCTCCGGTCTTCAGGGCATTGAGACAGAGCTTCCCTGATGCGCATGTTTCAGCACTTGTCAATTCCGGCACAGAAACGGTATTGGCCGGCAATCCGTTCATTGATAACATAATAGTCTTTGACAGGGAGATCAAGAAAATGAACCTGCTCAAAAGATACGGGAAGGAATTCAGATTCCTTCAGGACTTAAGGGCAAAGGGCTTTGATATGACTGTTGACCTCACCGGCGGAGACAGGGCAGCCATAATATCCTTTTTTTCGGGCGCAATATACAGACTGGGCTGGAGGCCGGATAAGGGGTTTGCCGGCAAGAAACATCTCTACACTCATCTTTCAGATCCTGACGGCAGCAAACATATGGTCTTGCAGAATCTTGCTATTGTCGGCAAATTCGGCATAAGAGCAGAAGACACCTCTGTTGATTTCCATATCCCCGAGGCTGACAGGCAATATGTCAGGCAAATACTTGAGCAGTATAATATTAATACTAAGGATACTGTTCTGCATCTGCATCCTACCTCAAGATGGCTCTTCAAGTGCTGGACAGACGAGCAGATGGCTGATGTCATCGCATGGCTGCTCGGACAGGGGATATTTGTAATAGTGACCTCCTCTCCTGATGAACGAGAACTCGCAAAGGCAAAACGGATGCTCAATCTCGTGCATGCTTCGTGTTTTACGCTTCACGATTCACGCTTCACGCTTCACGATTCACGATTGATAGACCTCTGCGGGAAGACGACTATTAAACAGCTCGGCGCAATAGCGGAAAGGGCAAACCTATTCTTCGGTGTTGATTCTGCGCCTATGCATATCGCAGCCGCACTCAACACGCCTGTCGTGGCTCTCTTCGGGCCGAGCGGGGCGTTTTCATGGGGACCGTGGGAGAATAACAGTTCGGAGTTTGTGGTTCGGTCTACGACCCATGGCCAAAGGCTCGTATTGAGGAGTCCGGAGTTTAAGGCCCCTTATCCGGAACAGAATGGTATCCAGATCTTTGGAAGACATACAGTTATCCAGAGGGAATGGGATTGCATTCCATGCGGGAAGGACGGCTGCAAGGGGACCAAAAAAAGCAGGTGCCTCGAAGAGGTTACACCTGAAGAGGTTAAAGGAATCCTGTCTGAAAAACTGAGGATTACAATAACTCATGCTTAAGATACTTCACACAGAGGCATCTGACGGGTGGGGCGGGCAGGAGATAAGGATAATACAGGAGTCTCTCGGAATGATAAGGCGTGGACACCGTGTTGCAATCGCCGCTCCCGGTAAAAGCATGATATTCAGAAAGACAGCAGAGGCCGGAATAAACGTCTTTCCTGCATCATTCAACAAAAAAAATCCTTTTTCTGTACCGGGGATGTTTTCCCTTATCAACAGAGAGGACTTCGATATCATCAACACTCACAGCTCTTCTGATAGCTGGGTTACTGCGATAGCTGCAAGGTTTTCAAAAAACAGGCCTTTAATAATCAGGACAAGGCATGTATCTGTGCCTATCAGCAGGTCCTTCCTGAGCCGGATGCTTTATGAGGGGTTGACCGATGCAGTAATGACTACCGGAGAGGAAATAAGAGAGATGATGATCAGGGATAACCGTTTTGATGCCTCAAGGGTCTTTACAGTGCCGACAGGCATAGACCTCGTGAGGTTTGACCCTTCAAGGGTCAAACCCGCATTTCAGAAAAAGGGTTTCTCAATAGGAATGGTTGGAGTTCTAAGAAGCTGGAAAGGACACAGGTATTTTATAGAGGCAATCCCTGAGGTAATAAAAAAGATACCCGAAGCCCTTTTTTACATTGCAGGCGCCGGACCGCAGCAGCGCAATATCAAAAGCCTGATATCAGGACTATCCCTCCATGAAAGGGTTACTATGCTCGGCCACAGGGAGGATGTCCCTGAGATTATGGCATCCCTTGATGTAGTAGTCCACCCGTCATACGCTCATGAAGGCATACCACAATCTATACTGCAGGCGCTCGCAATGAAAAAGGCGGTAGTCGCATCTGACGCAGGAGCGGTCAGGGAGGTTATCATCGACAATAAAACCGGATTGCTCATTCAGCCAAAGAACTCTTTACAGCTTGCCGAAAGGCTCGTTTATTTACATAATAACCCGCAGCTCATTGCCGGGTTTGGAGATGAAGGCAGGAGGCTTGTCGGGGAGAATCATTCAATAGGAAAAATGCTTGACAGGATCGAGTCAATCTATTCCGGACTAATTCAAAAGAAACAGGGCAGGCAATGAAAGGCAGTTTTAAAAACAGTATTATAAAGGCAATCATGACCCTTTCAAAAAAATGCAATTTCCCTGAAAGGCGCCCTTCATTATCAGGCAGATCAAGCTTTTTGGTCGTAAGCACAACAGGCATCGGGGATACACTATGGGGCACACCGGCCATAAAGGCATTGAGGGAAACATTTCCTGACGCATACATATGCGTGCTCACAAACCCCGCAGGTTTTGAGGTCCTCAAAGGAAACCCTGACATAGACGACATCCTGATATTCATTCAAGGCTCTTTTGGTTATCTCTCCTGCATAGGGCTACTTACACAGCTCAGAAAAAAGAATATCGCCACAGCCTTTATATTCCATTCATCTGACCGTATAATATGGCCGTTGTGTTTCTTTAGCGGGGCTGTGAACATAATCGGCATTGAGGGACAGAGCAAGGGCCTCGACTTCATACTCACAAAAACAATAAAATTACAAGACAACATTCATGGCATAGAAACAAGGCTGAGGCTCGTGAAACAAGTTGGAGCAAAAAATGCCAGCCGAACTATCTCAATATATCTAGCAGACAGAGAGCGGGAAGCGGCTGTGAGGTTTATGGAAAGCAATGGGATTAAAAAAGAGAATTCATCAATAATCGGTTTTCAGCCTGGTGCACAGAAACCATTCAAATGCTGGCCTCAAGAAAACTTTATAGAGGCTGGCAATATCCTTGTAAAAAGCCTTGGTTGCAAAATTATTGTAACGGGTGATTCCAGCGAAAGGGAATTAGTTGATGAAATAGCTTCCGGGATCAAAGGCGCTGTTCCTGCTGCAGGGAAACTCTCAATAAGGGAAACCGCGGCAATTATTGAAAAAATGAATCTTTTTATTACTAATGATACAGGACCAATGCATATCGCATTTGCTCTTAAAACACCAACTATAGCCCTTTTTTCTCCAACTGATCCAAGGCTCTGCGGGCCACATCACGCCGATCGGGTTGCTATTATATCGAAACCCATAACATGCAATCCATGTACTGGTAAAAAATGTTTAAATCCTGTCTGTATGGAGCAAATAGAAGTGAAAGAGGTCGTTGAATCTGCTAAAGTGATGCTTCGGAGGTATAACGCTCATATGGCAATGAGGCAGATTTGAAAAATATCGAAAATATAAAGATTGCAGGGCTAGTCCTGATGACTATCTCACTGCCATTTTCAGTATCACTTAAAACAGCGGGCATTATCATTGCTGCTGCTGCATTAATGATACAGTTAATCAGAAAAGAAAACTACGTTGATATAAGTCTGATTTCACGCGGATTAATACTCCTTTTCTTTTCATCATTAATCAGCACTGTCTTCGCGCATAACGTTGCTAAGAGCTTTAAGGGTGCTATGGATGTGATTAAGTATGTCTTGGTTTTTTTTATAG